>CAUVDL010000005.1:0-71308 GCA_963550695.1 uncultured Prevotella sp.
ATGAAATTGTGTGCTTAAGAGAGTAGGCTTGCAACTGGGTTTTAGGACTGACCCCAATTTTCCATTAGTATCCCAGATTGTATTGATCTCATGTAATCAATATGCCCCACATAAGTAAGCCATTAGTGTCTTACAATATTCCTTATGATGAACATAATGTTCTCTTCACACTATCTTCTGTTAATATGTTAGTACTCATCACACATTGTGTTGTGGGTAACCACTAAGACTGCTAAGCATCAAGAGCCTTGCAATATACTATTAAACGTCCTCAACTTGTTATTAACAGCAAGTTTTACTATCAAAAACGAACTCACCCTACTTGCGCAATAAGATTCTTAATTTTAGCAAATAACGATATTCAAAATAGTAAATCATTGATAAGAGAATACTAAAAAGAAAAAGCGATGACCTTCACAGGTAATCGCTTTCTTTACTCAATAGGTATTAGTCTTTTAAAGGTAAAAGATTGTTTTCAGGATAACAGTCACAAAGATATATTTTTTTTACGTTACATGCAAACTTTTAGTATATTATTTTTTCGATATAAAGATGTGTGCGAACACATGCTTATACAAAATCTAACTATAAGAAGTAATTCTCAAACATCTTGTTTCATAAAAGTTTATGTTATTTAAAAGTTCCGAATTTTAAGTTATTCTACTTGTAGATTAACAGTCTATTGTTATAATATATGAATAGTTGTGGGTCTATATTTTTTCATCACACTACCAGTCCCTTTGTGTAATAATTTATACATTAATATACTTTTGTTACCCAGAGAGGTCTCTTTATTCATAGATTATAATTAACTTTGCAAAGATTTTATGTGTAAGTTAAGTATTAAGTAAAAGCGAAATCTTTCATTACTACATTTATAAAAGATTATGAAGAAAAGAACAATCGTGTTGTTTGGGCTGCTCCTTATGGCTTTAACTGCTGTTGCAGATGGAAAAATAAAGATAGCATGTGTAGGAAATAGTGTGACATGGGGAATGACAATTATCGACAGGGAAAAGAATTGTTATCCAGCACAATTACAGAAGATGTTAGGAGAGAACTATGATGTCAGAAACTTTGGACACTCTGGAACTACGCTACTACAACACGGACATCGTCCCTATGTCGACCAAAAAGAGTACCAAGAAGCTTTGAACTTCAAAGCAGATCTTGTTATTATCCACCTTGGACTCAATGATACCGATCCACGTAACTGGCCTGAATACGGTGAAGAATTTAATGCAGATTACATCCATCTGATTGATAGTTTTCGTCAGGCAAATCCTAAAGCTAAGATTTGGATTTGCCTTATAACCCCTATCTTTGATCGTCATCCTCGTTTTGAGAGTGGCACACGCGACTGGCATGCGCAGATTCAGAAACATATACGGCAAGTAGCTACTGCGGCACAAGTTCCAATCATTGACTTAAATACACCTTTATACAGTCGTCCCGACCTTCTTGCCGATGCTATTCATCCGAATGCTGAGGGCGCAAAGATTATTGCAGAAACTGTTTATGGAGCCTTAACTGGTAACTATGGTGGTCTTGCCCTTTCTCCATTGTATACAGATGGTATGGTTATTCAGCGTAACAAGCCTGTTGTTTTTCGTGGAAAAGCAAACGCAAATGAAACCGTTAAGATAAACTTCAATGGCCATACACTTTCAGCTATAACAAATAATGCAGGAATGTGGAAGATTACCTTCCCTGCAGAGAAAGCTGGTGGACCTTATAAAGCCCAAATAAGTACGAAGAAAGAAAAGCTTACTATTAAAGACATATACGTTGGTGAAGTGTGGCTTTGCTCAGGACAGTCAAACATGGAATTACCTGTAAATACTGTACAGAGTAGGACCCAAGACTTGAATGAGGCTGACAGGCAGACACGCTTACATCTTTTTAATATGTCAGCTATCTACCCAACGACAGCCGTAGCATGGTCTGCAAATGCTTGCGACTCTGTAAATCGTCATCAGTACCTCCATATTGGACCATGGCGTAACTGCTCTCGAGAATCTGTGGATGGCTTCTCAGCTGTCGCTTATCACTTTGGAAAGAAGTTAGCAGACAGTTTGCAGGTCCCAGTAGGCATCATCTGTAATGCTGTTGGAGGTACAACCACAGAGTCATGGATTGACCGCCAAACGTTAGAACAGCGTATACCAGCTATTCTTCGTGATTGGTATCATGGAGATTTCGGCATGAAATGGGCACGTGAGCGAGCATTGCAAAACATCAGCGTAAGCAAGAATCCACTGCAACGTCATCCTTATGCACCTGCTTATATGTTTGAAACGGGTATACTTCCATTAAAGGGATATAGTATCAAGGGAGTCGTGTGGTACCAAGGTGAATCCAATGCACATAACATGGAACTACACGAACGCCTCTTTCCTATGTTACAGAAAAGTTGGCGTAACTTCTTCCATGACCCAGAACTACCATTTTATTTCGTACAGCTCTCCAGCTTGAATCGCCCTTCATGGCCACGTTTCCGTGACTCTCAGCGTCGTATGGCATCAAAACTACATAATACATGGATGGCTGTAACAACAGATATAGGCGACTCTTTGGACGTGCACTATACAAACAAGAAGCCTGTCGGCGAGCGTCTTGGCTTACAAGCTTTATGTCATAGTTATGATTATAAGATAGAGTCTGAGGGACCAGTCTGTCATTCTGTATTACCAAAAGACAATGGGTTTGAATTGCAGTATGTTCACGCAAGGTCACTATCAGCTAAGGGTAACCATCTTATAGGCTTTGAGGTAGCAGGAGCAGATGGCATCTATTATCCAGCAGAAGCACAGATAACATCATCTAACACAATTCTTGTTAAGGCATCATCTGTCCCACGACCTCTCTATGTTCGTTATGGATGGCAACCTTTCACACGTGCTAATCTTGTGAACGAAGTAGGATTACCATGTAGTACATTCCAATGGAAGGTTAGAAAGTAAGTATTTTTAATTTATTACTATTTGATAGTGTAACCCCATTTAAGCAACAAGTCACTTTCACACTGATACAATGCTACATTGTGTTTAGCCCTCAACACCATTGGTGTTTACCATGAGCACCAATGGTGTTGGGCATTAGCACAATAGCAAAACATGGAAAGAGAGGTTTCTTGTAGTAAAAGATTATTGACTAACTTATTTGGATTGAACAAGCATAAAACCAATAATAATCAACTTATTAATATGAATTTTAAGGTAATAGACAATTCTTGTCTGAGGAAATTCATAATCCCTATTTTATCTTTTCATACTCCACAATAGGCTTCTGTGCATTCATTTTACGCAATCGAGATGTTAGGTGGCGGAAAAGTCGGGTAACAAGTTGAGGCTGTGAAGCACTAAGGTCATTCTTTTCAGATAAGTCGATTGATAGGTTATAAAGTTCTTTCTTCCCTGTAAGATACGAATAAATCAATTTCCATTGTCCCTCACGAATAGCGCAATTAAGGCTAATTCCCAATCCTTCTCCATCCCAAATATTAGGATAGTTCCATATTAGTTGCCGTTTCTTAAAGCTTCGTTGTTTACCACGAAGGATTGGTGTGATATCTTTTCCATCAATCGTCTGTGGCACACGATAATTCTTGATACCTGCCATAGAGAGCAAAGTCGGATAGAGATCCTCTATGATTATAGGTGTATAAGAGCGTGAATTTGGTTTTACCACATTGTTCCATTTTACAATAAAGGGTACCCTTATACCTCCTTCATACAGCGAACCTTTGCCACTCTTAAGTGGTGCATTCTGCGTATAAAGTTCCCCGTCACGCCAATATGAAGAAGAAGCGAGCCCTCCATTATCACTCATAAAAATGATAATTGTCTCTCGATTGAGTTTAGCCTGAGCTACCCAATCCATGAGGTCCCCCAAACTTTTATCCATTCCAACAATCAACGAAGCATAAGCTGCTTCCTTTTCCGAAAGGCCACGTGCACGATACACAGGATAGAAACGCATATCTCGATCAATCGGGACATGTACAGCGTAATGAGACATATAGAGATAGAAGGGTTGATCGTATTTCTTTGCCTTCTCTAAAGCAGCAATTGCTTCTTGTGTAAGGGCTTCTGTTGCAAAGGTCCCTGTACCCCAATAACGCTCTAAACCTGGGATTGCAAAAGGAGATGTGGGTTTCCCATCCTTTGTGAAGCCATAGTTACGCTCGCTCAAATAGGTTGCTAATCCCCCAGCAGCAGTACCCGTAATATTTATATCAAAACCAAAGTGATGTGGATTCTCACCCGGTGTGTCTATAGCGCCCCAGTGTGCTTTTCCACAATGTATGGTGTGATAGCCTGCATTTTTTAGTAGTTGTACAAAGGAGGTAGCCTTTGCTGTGTGTCCAACATTACCACTCTGTGCAATACCATTATAATTCCAGTCTGGTAGTATCACACCTTTTCGTTTCCCATCCGTCATTTTATCACGAAATAAAGTCCAATTCGTTACCCTATGTCGTGCCATGTTCATACCCGTCATCAGGCTACACCTGGAGGGTGAACTAATGGGAGTTGCATAAGCATCAGTAAACATCATACCCTCGGCAGCAAGTCTTTCCATATTCGGTGTATTGTACTTTCGATTATTGGCAGTAATCGAATCAGCAAAGGGGAGAGATGTGTCTTGCCATCCCATATCATCTACCATAAAGAAGATAATGTTGGGTTGTGCATTTACTCGCTGTGCTTTAGAAGGAATTGATACTCCTACAGAAACTATAGAAGCTGTTGCCCAAAAAGAAAGAGAGCACTGTAAATAATGAGAGGTAAATAAGTTCATTCCTATAATTACTACTATTAAAAGCCTTAGATAAAAGTACAAAGTTTAAAAAGTTTTGCAATCACCATATAAGCATAACAAGGTCCTTAAAATCTTGTCCTATAAGATAGACTACAAATATTATGTTAATAAACAGAAGTAAAGCCACAACAAATCATCAAGGTATCAACAAATTGTAGAAGAGCTTAAAACAATACTCAGATAATACAATTTTGACTTATTGTCTTGAAAGATTTTCACAAATTTATAAGCATAATATCAATCTATTCTACAAAAAACTTATTCTAAACTATTTCATTAAAGCATAAATAAAAATCAGTTATTAAGAGAATATAACCAAAACTGTTGTAATCATCTATTTACTTTCATACTCTTGCATAGCCGACTATTTCAAAGATAAAACGAAAATTTAAATATAGAAAAGAAAGAAGGGGAATAGCTCAACTTTACAAGTTATAACACATCCCCCCTATTGATTAATAAATCAGTATTACGCCTTCGTCACACGTTCCAACCATTTTACCATACCAAACATAACTACCATAGAAATAACACATACGGAAGCAAAGATAAGCCAGCAAATCCAGATTGGCCACTTATTATACATCAATGGACCAATCCAAAGGAAACCATTACCTACAGCAGTTGCACCCAGCCATAAGCCTTGGCAGAGACCTTGAAGATTCTTTGGAGCGACTTTACTTACAAAGCTCAATCCCAATGGAGAGATAAATAACTCAGCAACTGTAAGAAAGAAATAGGTAAAGATAAGAACCATAGGACCTGCTTTCAAAGATGAACGCACAGAAGGTTCAAGAGAAGTAAACATTTCTGCTGACGGATAATCTTTAACTAATGAGAAACCCATTAAAAAAAGAAATGCAAATGCAGCAATCCCCATACCATAAGCAATCTTACGAGGTGTAGAAATAGCATGTCCCTTCTTTGTAAAATAAGCAAAGATCCACATAATTACAGGAGTAAGAGTTATTACGAAGAAAGGATTAACAGCCTGCCATATCTCTGGTGCAAAAGAATCGGTATCAACGAAGTCGCGTGCAAAGAACGAGAGACTCTGACCATTCTGATGAAATGAAAACCAGAAAAAAACACAGATACCTAATACTGCAAAAAGAGCAAACATACGCTGTTTGATTTCCTTTGCCATCGTAGCCTTTTCTTCCGCAGTATATTCAACATTAACGACCTGTTCTTTCTTTCCAGGTGTCGGAAAAAGTTTCTTTGAGGCTATAAAAATTACAAGAGATATTAACATTGTTAAAACACTGGCAATAAAACTATAGTGAACACCAGTATTAAACACATCAAGATAATGAGGACAGAAAGACGTAAGATCAGCAGCATTACCACCCACCTTTGTTGCGAGCTCTTGTAGATTAGAAAGTTCATTAGTCTTAATCGTCCCTTCTATAAATTTGTGACAAAGCTGTGGTAAAGCAGAATCATAGGTAAGTCCATTATGTTTCAGCCACCAGCTACGTAAAAAAGGAGCAATAAAAGGTGCTGCCAATGCTCCTAAGTTAATAAATACATAGAATATCTGGAAACCAGCATCACGCTGTTCTTTTGCCCACTTCAATCGCTCAGGCGACTCCTTTGCAGCCTCTGACTCAAAGTCATCATACATCTGACCTACAATTGCCTGCAGGTTACCTTTAAACAAACCATTACCAATCACAATCAGTACCAAAGCAAAGACTGTAAAAGCAAGCAAATAACTATTGTTCTCTGGTGTAGCAAGAATGGGAACAGATAATGCTGCATATCCTAATGCCATCACAATGATTCCCGACTCAATTGTACGCTGATAGTTCTGAGTACGGTCAGCAATAATACCACCAACCAAACTCATAACATAAATTGCAGCCAGGAAAAGGGCACCAACAACACCAGATGTGGCATCTGACAAACCGAACTTTGAACACAAGAACAATGTTAGTACCGCATTCATAATGTAGTAACCGAAGCGTTCGCCCATGTTACTGAAGGCTGCACGAAGCAGTCCTTTTGGGTGATTTTTAAACATAGCTTATTTTAATTTGTTTTGATTATGTCAAAAAGATAGGTGACCTTAACAACTATGTTACCATAATTTGATTTACCAAAATAGTCTTTCTTTGAGCTTCCATATATATTGCCCAATCCATAGTAGTAGCGGCCTTCAAGCAGGAAATGTCCAACATGGCGGTTACTATATTCCAAACCTAAACCAGCTGCAATACCGTAATCTAACTTCTTCTCTACTGGCATTGACTCTTGTACAGTTATCGCATTACTACGCCCTGTACCATCAGTTGCAAGGTTAGGAGTATCATAGTTCTTAGAAGTTGACTCTCCAAGATAAATCCCTAACTGTGGTCCTGCCTGAAAGAAAAAGTTAAATCCATTCTGCTCACGTCCCCATGCGAGATGTGCAAAGATAGGAATCTGAACATAGTTAACAGTGCGTAAATACTCCTCAGCTAATCCGTTCGAATTAATTACAGGCTGATCAGTACCAGTCAAAATCTTCTCCTTCCATCCTATTGAGGCATAATTCACCTCACCATAAATAGAACAAATAGCATTAAAATACTTTTCGCATACATAACGCACACTCAATCCTCCAGTTACTCCACCATGCATAGATTGTCTTACACTCGGAGTGAAGCCCACATTAGAAAGTACGTAACCACCATTTACACCGATAGCAAAGTCGTTACGATGGTCTCCTATCTGCGCTGCTGCTGTCAACGGCAGCGCAAGTAGGATTACAACTAATAATCTTGAGATTCTATTCTTCATATTTTGAATAAAGTTCTCTACAACTACTTAATAGACAAGATTCTCCATTGTCTGGTCTGTCTTGAAGTGAACCAGCTGGAAGTTATCATTGATATATCCCCCCTGGCCAACACGAACAAAGTCATAACGTGTCTGTAATGGACGATACTTAACTTCTGCTGCAGTACCCTTAAAATTCTTGCCGCTTGCCTTCAGCCCACGCACAAAGAACTGTGCTTGGTCATAACCAGTGATTGCCATACGTGGAATATATTGTCTCGACATAGGCTCTCCATACTGCTCTGTATACTTTGCCTCCAGTTCCTTAGTCTTATCCGCAGCCTTATTGTAATAATAGGTAGATGGGATATAAGTGTTATATTTGAAGTACTGGTCAAGATAATAATCCTGATAAACAAACCACTGATTGTAACCATAAAGGCTTATCGCAATACCAGGGCGTGCTTTCTTCAACTGATCCAATTTATTAAAGACCTCATTCAACTGTGGACTCTTCTCTGAATTAAGAATCACAACATTTGGACGAGTAGCATCAAAATGCTTTGAAAAGTCCGCATTAGATGACTTTACACTTGTGAGATTATACTTGATTTTCTGTAAATCAAGCTGCTTTCTCAAGTTTGTTGTGAACTCACCCACCTGACTTGTTTCATCCTTACAATTAATAAAAATCGGATGATGTGATTTCTGGAAACGCTCTAAGAAAGATGCTATCGCCTTGTTTGTCAACGAGGCCTCTGTCTGATATACTTGGAAAATATTAGGATTAGTTTCAACATCATCGCCTGATATAGAAAAAGGAATAACGAGTTTAATATCGTATGCGCGACAGAAATCCGCCAATGGTTTTACCTGCTCTGAATAAAGGGGACCAAAGATAACATCTAACTTTGAGGTATTTGGCTCAAGTAAGGTATTGCGAATATCAGCACCCTTAGGTACATTCCAAGCGTGAACCTCTGTAGTAATTCCTTCACTCTTCAATTGATTAAGAGCCAACAAAATACCACGATAGTACTCTACCATACGTTTTCCATCTCCATCTTGATTATGCAAAGGAAGCATAACACCAACTCGGATAGCATTAACAGCCTTTACTGGAACTTGAGCTGCAACTAGCTTTGTCGCGGCTTTCTTGTCCGTCTTACCTTTCACAGAACCATCTGGAAGGAAGTCGCCCTCCTTTGAATAAGGAACAAAGATTAGGTCACCTTTCTTCAGTTCATAACCAACCTGCTTCATTGTAGGGTTAGCATCAAGAAGCTGTGGAATAGTAACACCATATTCTTTAGCAATACCAAAGATAGTTTCCTTACGTTTTACCTTATGCTGATCACGCCATTGAACACTTTGTGCCAATACGCTATAACTAAAAGTCATAGCCAAAAACAGCATAAGATATTTTAAATAATTTTTCATAAATACACTTTCGTTTTCAATCAGTAACAAATTACAACTGCAAATATACAAAAGAAATCTGTAATCAAAAGATGTAGAATGATAAAAAACACAAAAACGGCTACAGCATTTCATTTATTATTGCCAAACAAAGCATTCTTGTCTGAGTTTCTTATAATCTCTTATTAGATATTATTTTACGACATCTATCACCCTTTCCTTACTATTTTTTCATGGTACTAATACTCAACACCAGTGGTGCGAAGCATCAGCACCAATGGTGCTAAGGGTAAACACAAATGGTGCGGACTATAAAACACCTTACAAAATATTGTTAGAACTAAGCCACCTCATTGTTAAAAAAGAGTTAGAACACCCCACCCAAATAAGATAGAATTGATATAAAGCCATCCTTTCTCAAAGAGACTACAATATTGTCAGTTCTAAAAAAGTGCTACATTAAGAGAATATGCTATTTAAGCTTTATCAGATAGAAATACGTATTATTATCCTATTGAGGCAGATAGATTTACTTGTTTGTATGGGAAAAATTGTGTAAATTTGCACGATTATACAATTTTCAAGGTAACATCAAACGAACTATCGGAATGAAACAATATAAATTTAGACTATTGGGAGTGATAGTGTCTATGCTTCTCTCTTCTATAGCATGGGCACAAGATTGCCAACCCTCAGGTAAGTATACCGATGCAAATGGTGAAACTAATGCAATTACAGCAGGTGATACTTATGTTGGATCGGCTCCTTTGACGATTGCGTTCTCAGCTAATCCACCTACAACAAAGGACGCAGCAACCCACTACGAATGGCACTTCTTCAATCAAAATAATCCACATTCAGCTTTTCTTATCCGTTACGATGAGAATACCGAATACACCTTTACAGAGGCAGGAACAACGAGAGTTGTGCTTTATGAAATCCTGAATAATGACACAACACGCTACAATGCTATCAGTTTCTCCATCAGTGAGAGTAGTCTACAAATGCCTAATGCTTTCTCACCCAATGGAGATGGCATCAATGACATTTATCGTGCAAAACCTGGATATAAGAGCATTGTAGAGTTTAAAGCTATCATCTTTAACCGTTGGGGACAAAAGATATACGAATGGAACGACCCTGCTGGTGGCTGGGATGGTAAGTATAAAGGCAAAGATGTTGCCCAAGGAACTTATTTTGTCAATGTAACCGCCAAAGGAGCTGACGGCAAAGAGTTCCACATTCGACGAGATGTTAACCTCCTCAGAGGTTACACGCAGTCGACAAGGTGATGCAGAGTGGGTAATGGAT
This sequence comes from uncultured Prevotella sp., assembly GCA_963550695.1. Taxonomy (GTDB): domain Bacteria; phylum Bacteroidota; class Bacteroidia; order Bacteroidales; family Bacteroidaceae; genus Prevotella. Next base: position 10,318 of record CAUVDL010000005.1, read on the forward strand.
GATGAATGATAGGTGGTGATGAATAATGATTTTCATCACTTCTTACCATTAAGGAAGTCATCGACACGGAGGAAATCCTCAACACTAAACATTCAACACCAAACACCCAACCCCATCAATCAACAATTCATAAATACCCAACATTCAACACCAAACACCCAACAACCCCATGAACGAGAAAATAGAAGTCTTCGGAGCCAGAGTACATAATCTGAAGAATGTAGATATAACTATCCCACGCAACTCACTTACTGTCTTCACTGGGCTATCTGGTTCAGGAAAGAGTTCGCTTGCTTTCGACACTATTTTTGCCGAAGGTCAGCGTCGATACATTGAAACCTTCTCTGCTTACGCACGCAACTTCCTTGGAAACATGGAGCGTCCAGACGTAGATAAGATTACAGGACTATCCCCTGTCATCTCCATTGAACAGAAAACAACCAATAAGAATCCCCGCTCTACCGTTGGTACAACTACAGAGATATACGACTACCTCCGCCTTCTCTTTGCACGTGCAGGTGAGGCTTACTCTTATATGAGCGGTGAAAAGATGGTAAAATACACTGAGGAGAAAGTGGTGGATATGATTATGTCTGATTATCAAGACCGCAAGATATATATTCTCTCGCCACTTGTTCGCAATCGTAAAGGTCACTATCGTGAACTCTTTGAGCAGATGCGACGCAAGGGATACTTGTATATCCGTGTCGACGGAGAGGTACAAGAACTTACACGTGGTATGAAAGTTGACCGTTACAAGAACCATAATATTGAGGTTGTTATTGACAAGATGAAACTTGGTGGTACGGAGAACAGCACGCTACGTGAGCGTTTGGCAAAGACGGTTTCAACTGCGATGAAGCAGGGAGAAGGCTTGATTATGATTCTTGACAACGAACGAAATGAAGCCAAATACTTCTCTAAACGACTGATGGACCCCGTTACGGGCATTGCTTATAAAGACCCTGCGCCAAACATCTTCTCATTCAACTCACCTGAAGGTGCCTGTCCTCAGTGTAAAGGCTTGGGTGTTATTGATGAGATTGACTTGAAGAAAGTGATTCCAGATGACAAACAAGACATCCATAGTGGCGCAATAGTTCCTTTAGGGAAATACAAGAACCAGATGATTTTCTGGCAAATAGACGCTCTCTTAAAGAAGCATAATTGCGACCTTAAGACTCCTGTTAAGGATATACCTAAGGAAGCTATGGATGAGGTTTTGTATGGTTCTTTGGAGAAGTTGAAGATAGCCAAGGAGCTTGTACATACTACCTCCGACTACTTTGTGTCCTTTGATGGTATCATTAAGTATCTCCGTACAGTTATGGAGAACGATGATTCCACAGCAGGAAAGAAGTGGGCTGACCAGTTCATAGCCGAAGCTCAATGTCCAGAATGTCATGGGCACCGTTTGAATCGTGAGGCTTTGTCGTATAAAATATGGGACAAGAATATTGCTGATCTTGCAGAAATGGACATCACCGAGCTGAAAGACTGGGTTGACCATGTTGAGGAACACATGAACGAGAAGCAGCGTACTATCGCCGTTGAAATCATAAAAGAGATTCGTAAACGTATAAACTTTCTACTCGATGTGGGTCTTGACTACCTTGCATTAAACCGTCAAAGTGCCACACTATCTGGTGGTGAGAGCCAGCGTATTCGCCTTGCTACACAGATAGGCTCACAACTTGTCAACGTGCTATACATCCTCGATGAGCCTTCTATCGGTCTTCATCAACGCGATAACGAGCGTCTTATCAACTCGCTGAAAGAGTTACGCGACATGGGAAATACGGTTATCGTTGTTGAACACGACGAAGACATGATGCGTGCTGCTGACTGGATTGTAGACATTGGACCAAAAGCTGGTCGCAAAGGTGGCGAGGTTGTCTTCCAAGGAAAGCCTACAGACATGCTCAAGACACACACACTCACAGCACAATACTTAAATGGTGAACGTGCTATTGAGCTTCCTAAGGAGCGCAGAGAAGGAAATGGAAAGACCATCCAACTCACAGGTTGTAAGGGTAATAACCTAAAAGACGTGAACGTAACCTTCCCACTTGGCGAACTAATTGTCGTCACTGGCGTGTCTGGTTCTGGAAAGAGTACACTCATCAATGAGACTTTACAGCCTATACTTTCACAACACTTCTATCGCTCACTGAAGCGTCCAATGCCTTACGGAAAGATTGAAGGCATTGATAACATTGACAAGGTGGTAAACGTAGACCAAAGTCCTATCGGCCGTACTCCACGCAGTAACCCTGCAACCTATACAGGCGTGTTCTCTGATATCCGCCAACTCTTCGTCAATCTTCCCGAAGCTAAGATTCGTGGTTACAAGCCTGGCCGATTCTCTTTCAATGTGAAGGGAGGCCGCTGTGAGACATGTGGTGGTAATGGATACAAAACCATTGAAATGAACTTCTTGCCTGACGTGATGGTACCTTGTGAGGTCTGCCATGGTAAACGTTATAATCGTGAGACGTTAGAAGTACGTTTTAAGGGCAAATCTATTGCAGATGTATTGGATATGACAGTCAATATGGCTGTAGAATTCTTTGAGAATGTACCACAAATCCTGCCAAAGATAAAAGCATTACAAGATGTAGGCTTGGGCTATATCAAGCTTGGACAAAGTTCCACTACCCTTTCTGGCGGTGAGAGTCAGCGTGTTAAGTTAGCAACCGAACTTGCAAAGCGTGACACAGGTAAGACACTTTACATCCTTGATGAGCCTACAACTGGTCTTCATTTTGAAGATATACGTATCTTAATGGACGTATTACAGAAGCTTGTTGACCGTGGCAACACCGTTATCATCATCGAACACAACCTCGATGTCATCAAACTTGCAGACTACATCATTGACATGGGACCAGAAGGTGGTCGTGGTGGCGGGCATATGTTGAGCTGCGGTAAACCAGAAGAGGTGGCGAAGAACAAGGAGAGCTACACTTCTCGTTTCCTTGCGAAAGTTCTGAAATAAGTCATAGCTATCAAGAATAAAGTTATAAGTTATCATCTCTTTTATTTGGATAATCGGTAAATTAGTTCTAAATTTGTTGGGATTCTGTGATAAAGGAAGGACTGAAAAAGACGATTCTTTATTCTACCCCCACTGTTATCCATTGAAGAATAAACACATAGATAATATCACCTAAAATTATGGATAAAAAAGAATACTTACGTTCATGGGCTGAAACCTACAAGAACGACCTTACAAACAACATTATGCCTTTCTGGTTGAACCATGGCTGGGACAAGGAGAATGGCGGTATATACACCTGCTTAAACCGTGATGGTTCATTGATGGACACAACCAAGTCGGTGTGGTTCCAAGGTCGATGGGCCTTCATCTGTGCTTTTGCTTACAATAACGTAGAAAAGAACCAAGAATGGCTTGAAGCTTCTAAGTCTGCCATCGACTTCATTGAGAAGCATTGCTTTGACGAGGATGGACACATGTATTTTGAGGTAACAGCAGAAGGTAAACCACTGCGTAAGCGTCGCTATGTTTTCTCAGAGACATTCGCAGCAATAGCCTTTGCCGAATACTCTTTGGCTACAGGTGACAAGCATTATGCAGAAAGAGCATTACAGGTGTTCCATGATGCACAGCGTTTCCTCTCTACTCCAGGCTTCCTTCCATCTAAGTATGAGGCAGGTGTAGAAATGCAGAGCCATTCTATCATTATGATTCTCATCAACGTTGGTTCACGTCTGCGTGCAGTAATTGACGACCCAACACTGACTCAGCAAATTGACGAGTCTATCTCATTGCTCCGTCGCTACTTCATGCACCCAGAGTTCAAGGCATTGCTTGAAACAGTTGGTCCAAAGGGAGAGTTCATTGATACCAATGCAGCACGTACCATCAACCCTGGTCATTGTATTGAGACCGCATGGTTTATCATGGAGGAAGCTAAGTTGCGCAACTGGGATAAAGACTTACTCGACACCGCCCTCACCATCTTCGACTGGTCATGGGACTGGGGATGGGACAAGCAATATGGTGGTATCATCAACTTCTGTGACTGTCGTAACCTCCCTCCACAGGATTATTCACAAGACATGAAGTTCTGGTGGCCACAGTGTGAGACAATCATTGCCTCCCTCTATGCTTACCTTGGAACAAGCGACGAGGAGTATCTCTATCGTCATCAGCGTATTAACGAGTGGACATACGCCCATTTCCCTGACCAAGATTACCCAGAATGGTATGGTTATCTCCATCGTGACGGAACCGTTGCACAGCCTGCAAAGGGTAATATCTTCAAGGGTCCATTCCACGTTCCACGTATGATGATTAAGGGTTATATGCTCTGTCAGGAGATATTAAAAACTATGGAATAGCCTGAGATACAAAAAAATAAAATAGAAACTCCCATAACATTACCGGCAATGGTTTGTTATGGGAGTTTTTCTATTACTCATTGTTCGATAAGACGTTTGCCATACAAAGTGGTTATCGGCGCTTACCACATCTTATGTCAATACCTGTTACGCCCCTTTTTGTCCATTATCTATTGACGTATTAACACCCAGCACACATCGTGCGAATGCTTCGCACCATGTGTGCTAACGGTTAACACCAATGGTGCGGAGTACTTAACACCTAACAATATGTTCTTAAAATGAGTATTGTTTATGGTTAGGAAAGAATTACACTACCCTAAATTAGAAGTATTAGATAGTATTAAAAATACCCTCACATCCATCTTCTATTAAATCAAGAGCTAAGTTAAAATCTTCTGCATCACCATAATAAGGATCAGGAACACACGTAGCAGAAGGATGTTGCGTAAAGAAATCGGCCATTCGTACGACTTTTTCTCGTGCCGCTTCATTTGGTGCTTGAGATGTAATGTTGCGATAGTTATCCTCGTCCATTACTACTATCTTATCGAATAACTCAAAATCTCTACGCGCATCAAATTGCCGAGCATGATGGTCAACGCTATATCCACGCTGTCTACCATGTTCACGCATACGCTTATCAGGTAATTGTCCAACGTGCCAATTGCCAATTCCCGCCGAGTCAATCATATATCGGTCTGCACAGCCTCGTTCTTCAACAAGATGTTGCATCACAGCATGTGCAGCCGGAGAGCGACAAATATTACCTAAGCAAATAAACAAAATACTTACTTTCTCATTTGTTGTCGTATCCATTTTTATCTTATTTTTGTGACAGATTCTCTACTGCCAAATAATTAATTCGATTTATATTTATAATGTAATAAAGTATGAGTTCTCTTTTAGAACAACACATCGCTTATTTCATCTCACTAACTCCAAACAACTCCTTAATTTCATTCAAATGTTCCAAAGCTACTTCCCTACCCTGATCGTAGGTAGCTTGCATCATTGCTGGGTCATGTGAGAAATGTCCTATCGTTAGCTTTGCTTTTGGACGGAGCACTAAGGTATTGGGCTTCTTTTCTTCTTCACGAACGTATGCTAACTGCTCATTATACATGATATGGCGTTGCTCCAAAGCTCTTACAACACGTGGATGACGATGTAACCACATACGCATAAGAGGCATCAGTGAGTTTGGCTCCTTCACAAAGCCCTCTGGCTGAGTAAGAACAACCAAATTACGTTCATAGCCTTGCTCCTGAAAGAAGCGGAGAGGGATAGAATCTGCAATACCACCATCCAAAAGTTTCTTACCTTCTACCGTCACAATACGAGCAGCAATAGGCATAGATGCAGAGGCACGAATATACTCTAAACAATTATCATCAACTTCCATCAATCGCTTGTATTCTGCCTTACCAGTTCCAACGTTTGTACATACAGCCCAAAACTCCATTGGATTCTCACGGAAGGTATCAACATCAAAGTAATCAATATGACGAGGCATATAATGGTAAGCGTATTCACCACCAAAGTAATCACCTGTTGTCAAGAGCGAACGCAGAGAAGCATAACGCCAGTCTTTTGCCAACTTTTGATTGTATCTGAGCACTCGTCCAGCCTGCTTTGACTTCATATTACAACCAAAGGCAGCACCTGCAGAAACACCAATAACGCCATCAGGCCATATATTATTTTCCATCAGAACATCCATTACACCAGCAGAAAACAAGCCGCGCATAGCTCCCCCTTCTAAAACAAGTCCTTTCTTCATAATGTTTTATCCTTTAATACTACCTTTTTATAATGATATGTTCTAATAGTTAGAGACATAAACTATACTATCATACTAAAACAAAGATTACCATAATGGTAACACCTTACTTTTGTTTTCTATTTGCCAATGCTGCAATAGCATCAAAACTATAAACAAGTGTTCCACTGGTAAAAGTTGTTGTCTCAATCTTGAAGGAACGATACTTGCGAAGACATTGAACAAAAGCCTCTGGAGTCTGAACAAAGGCAGAATCAGTTTGCTTACTAATACCTGGCTTATAACTAAATCGACCAACCTCCTCTCCATACGCATAGACACGAACGAAGTTGGTTGTATCATAACTGTTGCCCGCAAACTGCTCACCATCACCAAGAATCATACATGCTTCTACACCTACACGTCCAAGATAACGTACACGAATGTTCATACGATTAGAAGGAGTTATCTGCGACTTCTTGTTTGGAGCACTCTGCATATTGGCTACTGCTGAATCGTTGAAATAGGTCCATGAAGAAACATACGTCCCATCACCAGACGAATCATGGTCAAGGTCGACAGCTATCATCGTGTCGACCTGTGTCGTATCATAATGCCCTACTCCACGCGAAGAACAGCCTGAGCAAGACATTAAAGCTACTGCAGAAATGGCCACAAAGACTAAGGGCAGCAACTTCATTGAATGTTGTTTCATCTTTAAGAAACTAAAGGGGTTAAGGGAGTTAGAAGGAGTTAAGACATTATTTCCTAATCCTTGCTTTGGAAGTCAAGGGAGTTTAGTGAAAGGTATCAACCTCAACAATGATTATTGTAAACTAAACTCCTTCTAACTCCCTTAACTCCTTTAACCCCCGAAAACTATTAATATTCTCCCCAAGCCTTGATATCAATGTCATCTAAGCTGACATTGCAGAAGGCAGAGATAAACGCACTTGCTAATCGGCTGTTTGTAATCAATGGTACATTGAGGTCGATAGCTGCACGACGAACTTTATAACCATTGGTCAACTCACGCGGAGTAAGGTCCTTTGGCATGTTCACAACCATGTCTATCTTCTTCTCATGTAGAAGGTCGAGTGCCTGTGGGTGCTGTCCTTCATCCGAAGGCATATACACACATGTATTCTCAATTCCGTTCTCTGCGAGATACTTTGACGTACCGACTGTTGCATAAAGTTCATAGCCATGCTGCTTCAACATCTTTGCTGCATCAAGCATTTCAGCCTTCTGCTTAGCGCCACCTGTTGACAACAAGATTGTCTTCTTAGGTATTCTAAGACCTACAGACAGCATAGACTTTAATAAAGCTGTAGAGGTATCATCACCCAAACAACCAACCTCACCTGTAGAACTCATATCAACACCCAATACTGGGTCAGCCTTCTGTAAGCGGTTGAAAGAGAACTGAGAAGCCTTAATACCTACATAATCAAGGTCGAAGAGGTTCTTATTAGGCTTCTCAACAGGTGCACCGAGCATTATCTTAGTAGCCAAGTCAATGAAATTGAGCTTCAACACCTTACTAACGAATGGGAAGGAACGACTCGCACGGAGGTTACACTCAATAACGAGGATATCGTTATCACGTGCCATATACTGAATGTTGAATGGTCCGTTGATGTGTAACTTCTTTGCAATCTGACGACTGATACGCTTAATACGGCGCATAGTTTCAACATAAAGTTTCTGCGGTGGGAACTGAATTGTAGCATCACCAGAGTGAACCCCAGCAAACTCAATATGCTCAGAAATAGCGTATGCCAAGATCTCACCATCCTGTGCAACAGCATCCATCTCAATTTCCTTTGCATGTTCAATAAACTTACTTACCACTACAGGGTGGTCTTCGCTGACATTTGCAGCCAACTGAAGGAAGCGAGTAAGCTCATCCCTATTAGAACAGATATTCATTGCTGCACCAGAAAGTACGTAAGATGGACGTACAAGTACTGGGAAGCCAACACGGTCAACAAACTTATCAATATCGTCCATACTTGTCAATGCACTCCATTCTGGCTGATTGATACCATTCTCTGTGAGCATAGACGAGAACTTTGCACGGTCCTCAGCGTTATCAATATCCTTTGCTGATGTTCCAAGAATAGGCACATTCTCCTCATCAAGATACATCGCAAGGTTATTTGGAATCTGACCACCTGTTGATACAATCACACCATGTGGGTTCTCTGCATCAATGATATCCATGACACGTTCGAATGTCAACTCATCGAAATAGAGTCGATCACACATGTCATAATCCGTTGACACAGTTTCTGGATTATAGTTGATCATGATAGAACGATAACCCTGGCGACGAATTGTATTCAATGCCTGAACACCACACCAGTCGAACTCTACAGAGCTACCAATGCGATAAGCACCTGAACCAAGTACGATAACCGAGTTACGGTCATTAGGGAACGTAACATCTGAAGCCACACCAGCGTATGTAACATAGAGGTAATTGGTCTGTGCAGGATACTCTGCAGCCAATGTATCAATCTGCTTAACAACAGGAAGAATACCAAAACTCTTACGCAGACAACGAACAATTCTCATCGCTTCGTGCATATGCTTGCACTCTTCTTCCAGTCCAACAGCACGTGCGATTTGGAAGTCTGTAAAGCCATAAACCTTTGCTGTACGCAGAAGTTCCTTATCAAGTGTGTTGATATTCTTAGTCTTCAGTTCCTCATCAATATCTATGATATGCTTGAGCTTATTGAGGAACCAGCGATCAATCTTCGTCAACTCATGAATCTGATCAACCGTATAGCCCTTGTGCATTGCCTTAGAAATAAGGAATACACGCTTGTCGGTAGGCTCACGCAAAGCAGCATCAAGGTCGTCAATCTGCAATTCTTTGTTCTCAACAAAGCCATGCATGCCTTGACCTATCATACGAAGCCCTTTCTGAATGGCCTCCTCGAAGTTACGACCAATAGCCATTACCTCACCAACAGACTTCATACTTGAGCCTAACTCCCTATCCACACCACGGAACTTACTAAGGTCCCAACGTGGAATCTTGCAGACTACATAGTCGAGTGCTGGTTCAAAGAAAGCAGAGGTAGTCTTTGTTACGGAGTTCTTCAACTCAAAGAGTCCGTAGCCCATACCCAACTTAGCAGCAACAAAAGCAAGAGGATAACCAGTTGCCTTGCTGGCAAGAGCTGAAGAACGTGACAGACGAGCATTTACCTCAATAACTCGATAGTCCTCACTCTCTGGGTCGAAAGCATACTGAACATTACATTCACCAACAATACCAATGTGGCGTACTATCTTGATAGACAATGCACGAAGCTTGTGATACTCACTGTTAGAAAGCGTCTGAGATGGTGCAATAACGATAGACTCACCTGTATGAATACCAAGTGGGTCGAAATTCTCCATGTTACAAACAGTGATACAGTTGTCATAACGGTCACGAACAACCTCATACTCAATCTCTTTCCAACCCTTCAAACTCTTCTCTACCAATACCTGAGGAGAGAAAGAAAAGGCCTTTTCGCAGAGTGTATTCAACTCATCCTCATTATCAGCAAAACCACTACCAAGACCGCCTAATGCGTATGCAGCACGAACAATAACAGGATAACCAAGGTTCTTTGCAGCCACTCGTGCCTGCTTGATATCCTCACAAGCCTCACTCTTAATTGTCTTTACATCAATCTCATCGAGTCGTTCTACGAAGAGCTCACGGTCCTCAGTATCCATAATTGCCTTAACAGGAGTACCTAAGACCTTTACATTATACTTCTTCAGAACCCCTGTCTTATCCAACTCAACACCACAGTTCAATGCTGTTTGGCCACCAAAAGACAGGAGAATTCCATCAGGACGTTCCTTCTCTATAACACGCTCAACGAAGTAAGGTTGAACCGGAAGGAAGTAGATTTGGTCGGCAACACCTTCTGATGTCTGTACCGTTGCGATGTTTGGATTAATCAAAACAGTAGAAACACCCTCTTCACGTAAGGCCTTTAATGCCTGTGAACCAGAGTAATCAAACTCGCCTGCCTCACCAATTTTCAATGCGCCTGAACCAAGTATCAGGACTTTCTTTATTGACTCGTCTTTCATTATTTCAGTGTTTCTACAAATTTATCAAACATAAAGTAAGTATCAACCGGACCAGAGCAAGCCTCTGGGTGGAACTGAGAAGTAAACCAAGGGTTCTCCTTATGGCGAATACCCTCATTACTTCCGTCATTCATGTTAACGAAGAGTTCCTGCCAATCTTTGTCTAATGTTGAAGCATCAACAGCATAACCATGGTTCTGTGAGGTGATATAACACTTTTCAGTACCTACCATACGAACAGGTTGATTATGTCCACGATGACCGTATTTCAACTTATAAATCTTTGCTCCTGCCGCTTTTGATAACAACTGGTTACCCATGCAGATACCACAGATAGGTTTCTTACTCATGCTCATCTGCTTACGGATAATCTCAACAGCATCATTACACATGTCAGGGTCGCCAGGACCATTTGCAAGGAAAAGTCCATCATATTCCATACCAGTGTAGTCATAGTTCCATGGCACACGGATAACTTCAACACCTCTGGTAATCAATGAACGAATAATATTAGCTTTTACACCACAGTCAACAAGGACAACCTTCTTACCAGCCCCCTCGTTATAGCGGATAATCTCCTTAGTTGAAACACGATCAACGAAGTTTACTCCCTCGTAATCAGCCTCTGGAATATTATCTGGCTCATCATCAAAGAGTATCTTGCCCATCATCACACCGTGTTCACGCAGAACCTTAGTAAGTTCACGTGTATCAATACCAGTAATACCTGATACGTGTTCACGCTTCAGCCAATCAGCCAGACTCTCCACAGCATTCCAGTGAGAATACTCCTCTGTATAGTCAGACACTATCAAGGCGGAGGCATAGATTTTATCACTTTCCATGAAGGTTGGAATACCACTTTCCTCAATAGTAAAAGGTGGTACACCATAATTACCTACCAATGGGAAGGTCATTGTTAGTAACTGCCCCGCATACGAAGGATCAGTCAAGCTCTCTGGATAGCCCATCATAGCTGTGTTGAAGACAACCTCACCAGCTATTGGAGCATCGTATCCAAACGACTTTCCATGGAATTTTGTTCCGTCACTTAAGACTAAAGTTACGTTCCTCATTGCTTATAGTATTGTTGGATTGAAAATTCTTTTCATGAAAAGAAATATTTTTTATCGTGAAAAGAAATCTTTCCTTTCATGAAAATAATTCTTTTTTTTCATGATGATAATTTACAGACAAGCGGTTATTACGCCTTTCCTGTATTTAAATGTTCACGCTCGTAATAGCTTACGAAGGCCTCATTGACCAATCGCATACCACCTGGAGTTGGATAGTTTCCTGTAAAATACCAATCACCTGGATGATTAGGTATAGCATTATGTAATCCTTCCACACTCTGGAACACGAGTTCTACAGGTGTTGTCATACCTTCTGGGCGCAGCATTTCAACTATCTTCTTATTAATCTCATCTACCGTAAAAGGCTTATAAACTGCACGTACAGCATTTGAAATGGTCTCTCCCTTAGGCTTTGCCAATTCTTTCTTACAATTCTCATAGACCTCACGAAGTAAGTCTTCCATACCACGTTCACGTATCAGTTCGATTACTGCACGGAAGACACAGAACTCTTCTGGATGTGGCATATCAATACCATAGTAGTCTGGGAATCGAATCTGTGGCGCACTGGATACGACAACAATCTTTTTAGGATGCAAGCGATCGAGAATACGAAGGATACTCTCCTTCAATGTTGTTCCACGAACGATAGAGTCATCAATAATGACAAGATTATCCTCATAAGGTTTAATACACTCGTATGTTACGTCATAAACATGAGATGCAAGGTCGTTACGCGAGTTTCCTTCTGTGATAAAGGTACGTAACTTAATATCCTTCCATGCCACTTTCTCAGAGCGTACATCTTGATGAATAATACGATAGACTTCCTCTGAAGAAGCCTTAGAACCTAAAGCTGCAATCTGTTCTACCTTCTTCTTGTCAATCTGCTCCTTAAAGCCGTGAACAAGACCATAGAACGCAACCTCTGCTGTATTAGGGATATACGAGAGAACTGTATGCTCTGTATCATAGTCAACTGCTTTCAACACAGGCTCTGTCAACTGACGTCCCAATGTCTCACGCTCCTTATAGATATCACGGTCTGAACCACGTGAGAAATAGATACGCTCAAAAGAACAAGCAGCATTCTGCTTAGGTTCAAGTATTTGCTGTAGTGAACATTCACCACGCTTATTAACTATCAGTGCCTGACCAGGTTTTAACTCTTGGATATCATCACACTCAAGGTCAAATGTAGTCTGTAGAACAGGACGCTCACTTGCCAAAACAACAATCTCATCATTCTTATAATAAAAAGCTGGACGAATTGACCATGGGTCACGGATAGAGAACATCTCACCCGAACCTGTCAATCCACAGATAACATATCCACCATCAAAGTGTTGCATAGTTGTCTTGAGAACATTGCTCATCTGCACATTCTCTTCAATATAGTGTGTGATAGCCCGTTTCTCCAAACCTAACTTCTGTGCGTCCACAAAGTTACGTTCAACCTCACGATCAAGTCTGTGTCCCATCAATTCCAAAAGAATATTCGTATCACTATAGAGACGTGGACACTGCCCCTGCTCGGTTAGAATCTCAAAGACATCTCCAATATTGGTCATATTGAAGTTACCACACATACAGAGGTTCTTCGCTTTCCAGTTATTACGACGCAAGAAAGGATGAACATAAGAGAGGCCACTCTTGCCGGTAGTAGAATACCGAAGGTGGCCCATATAAAGGTCTCCCGCAAAGGGAAGATTTGTTTTAGCAAAAGAAACGTCAGACAACTGCTCCTGCGAGAGGTCCTTATAATGCTTATAAACATTGGCAAAGATCTCAGAGACAGCATTCTTACCCTCTGCACGCTCACGGAACATATATTCATTACCTGGCTCAGAATCCAGTTTCACAGAAGCCATACCAGCTCCCTCTTGACCACGGTTATGCTGTTTCTCCATCATCAGATAGAGTTTATTCAGTGCATACATCCAGGTGCCATACTTCTCCTGATAATACTCTAACGGCTTCAGCAAACGTATCATTGCAACACCGCAGTCTTCATGAATGTTCTTTTCCATTGATAAGCTTTCTGTCTATCTTGTTCTTTTAATTTACTCTTTTTCTCTATATATCTCCCTTTATAAAGAGGAAGATATTATTGGTTTCATGTTTTTAGGAGTGTACATAGCCTGCCCATTGAGTATTAACTCACACAGACTATGTCTTTTAATGTTCGGATTACTACCGTTCATCCTCTCCTTATTCAACAGTAACTGACTTCGCCAGATTTCTCGGCTGATCAACATCCTTGCCTTTACATACAGCTATGTGATAAGCCAACAGCTGCAATGGAACCGTTACTACTAATGGTTCGAGACATTCCATCATATCTGGAAGTTCAATGACAGCATCCGCAATCTTAGAGATTGTTGTGTCACCCTTTGATACTAAAGCTATCACACGACCTTGACGTGCTTTTATCTCTTGGATATTACTCCTTACTTTCTCATACATTCCGTTATGGGTTGCAATAGCTACAACAGGCATATCTGAGTCTATCAAAGCAATTGGACCATGTTTCATCTCTGCTGCTGGATAACCTTCTGCATGTATATAGGATATCTCTTTCAACTTCAATGCACCTTCCAAAGCCACAGGATAACTATATCCTCGACCAAGATAGAGGAAATTACGGGCGTAAGTAAACGTACGAGCTAAGTCTGCTATCTGCTCATTTGACTTTAACACCTCTTCTATAATAGATGGCATTTCAGCCAATTCCTTTATTACTATCTTGTAATCTTCTTCGCTGATAGTTCCTTTTGCATGTGCAAGTGCAAGTGCAAACATTGTCAACACAGTAACCTGTCCTGTGAAGGCCTTCGTTGATGCTACGCCAATCTCAGGTCCTACATGAATATAAGTACCTGTATCAGTAGCACGAGGAATGCTTGAGCCTATCGCATTACAGATGCCATAAATGAAAGCATCCTTAGACTTTGCAAGCTCAACTGCCGCAAGTGTGTCTGCTGTCTCACCACTCTGTGAGATAGCAATGACAACATCACCACTACCAACTACGGGATTTCCATAACGAAACTCACTTGCATATTCAACTTGAACAGGGATGCGACAATATTCTTCTATCAACTGCTTACCTATTAATCCTGCATGCCAACTTGTTCCACAAGCTACGATAATTATGCGATTTGCATTGAGTAATTCATTACGATGGTCTATCAAAGCACTCAACGTAACCTGATTATGCTCAGGATGAACACGTCCTCGCATACAATTCTTTAAACATTCTGGCTGCGCAAAAATCTCTTTAAGCATGAAATGAGGGAACCCACCCTTCTCTATCTGACCAAGATTAATATCTACAGTACGCACTTCAGGTGATAACTCTTCATTCAGAATATTAACCACCTTCAGTTCCTCTCCTAACTTCATAACGGCAATATTACCATCATCTAAGTAAACTACCTTATCCGTATACTCAATGATAGGACTGGCATCAGAGCCAAGAAAGAACTCTCCATCACCAATACCAACCACCAACGGACTCTGCTTACGTGCCGCAATTATCGTATCAGGATTACGCTTATCAAGTATAGCTATGGCGTATGCACCAATGACTTGATGAAGTGCTAACTGTACAGCTTCCAACAGACTGAGGTTTTTCTTCGTCTGTATATAATCTATCAGTTGCACCAACACTTCTGTATCAGTCTCTGATTGGAACTTCATTCCCTTCTCTATGAGGTTATGCTTTATCTCAGCATAGTTCTCAATGATACCATTATGAATAATAGCAAGATTCTTAGACTGCGAATAATGCGGGTGAGCATTTACTGATGAAGGCTCTCCATGAGTAGCCCAACGTGTATGAGCAATGCCGATATTACCTGTTGTATCCTTATCAGAGCAATACTCTTCCAGGTCGGCAACCTTCCCCTTAGTCTTATATACATTCAGATTCTTACTCTCGTTTATCAATGCAACACCTGCACTGTCATACCCCCTATACTCAAGACGCTGTAAGCCTTTAATTAAAATGGGATAAGCTTCACGCTTTGTTCCTATGTATCCTACAATTCCACACATACTCCTAATACAATCTATTATTCTATTCAAAAAAGAGAACACCTCTCACACCCCCTCTTTTTTGTAGACCCGAAAGGTCTACCCAAGACATGGATGTCAAAGATATTCTCATTCCAATTATATTTCTTCCATAGAAGACTATAAGAATAGCCCCCAAGGACAGTATATTACTTTCTCAACACGTTCACAAGCAGCGAAGCTACTGACGTCACGATACCGATAAAAGAGAACCAGAGAGTGGTTGAACTACCGATACCAGAGTTCTTAGCCTTTACGCTGTTTGGCTCAATATAGAGGACATCATTCTGTTGAAGATAATAATAAGGTGAGTTCAGCAAGTTTGCGTCATTAAGATTCAAACGTACAACGTGCTTCTGACCTGTCGCATCTTCACGTATCAACATGATGTTATTACGCTTACCATAAACGCCAAGATCACCTGCTTGTGCAATAGCTTCCATAACGCTCATCTTCTCCGTTGACACAGGAATAACGCCTGGGTGACCAACTTCACCAAGCACTGTTATATGATAACTGCTCATGCGAACCGTCACAATAGGATTCTCTGTGCGTGCCAAATAAGGTTGTATCTTACTCTTGATAAGGTCCTCACACTCAGGCTTTGTCAAGCCACTTACATGAATCTTACCAATCACAGGGAAATTGATAAAGCCAGAGTTGTCTACCAAGTAGCCCTGTAAAGAACCACCACCAGAACTAACTTGCTTACCACCTCCCAACTGGTTGCGTACTTGTAGGTTAAAAGGAGCTGCCGCATCAGGGTCGGTAGTGTTTACCGTGATGGTCAACTCATCCTTTGGCATAATGCGTGCGTCATACAAACCACGTGAAGCAGCAAGGCTAATAGAGTCAGCATTTTGTAAGTAGGTAAAGCCCTTACTTGAACCACATCCTGACATTGTCACAATCATAGCCGTAACTATGAGGGAGAAAATAATTTTTTTCATTTGAACAAATAACGTGTAGTCAACTATCAACATTAATTTTAGCAAAATAAAAACGAACGAAAATAAAGGAACTTCTTTCCTTATTTCATCGATCGAAATATATCCTTTGCAAAAATACAACTATTTTCTGATAACCGCAAACTAATATCTGTTTTTCTTTTTAGATTCTTCAACATATCGTAACGAACAACTTATTATCTTAAGAAAACGTTGAAACGTCTTTAGATTCATTCTGTCTTAATCTCTCATCTGGCGATAGCCGATAATGAAGTCTTATTTCTTATTAATCGTACAATTACCAACCATAACGTTTAAATTTAGTTATATGGTTTGTTTCTAATATCCCATAGTTTCTTTCTCAACAAAAAGTTATAAGACATTAAGCCATTAACTCCAATAGAGTTTATGTCCAACACCAATCGTGTTCATGCCCCGCACCATATGTGCGCAGCATGAGCACAATAATAGACAACGAAAAATAAACTTATAGACACCATTTAATGAAACGTATTAAACGACTAACAGTAAACATATTATATATAAAGTAGTTTGTTAAAATCACCATTCCAAACAAACAGAGTGGTTTATTCTTACTTGATGTCAGCTACCACATACTCAGACCTTGTTCCGATACGGAATTTACCGCCCCAAATACCTATTCCAGAAGATACATAATATTGTGTATTTCCTTTCTGTAAAGGTCCGAAAGCATCCTCATAGATAAGGTCTTCTATCCAACTTACAGGCCATACCTGACCATAATGCGTATGACCAGAGAGTTGGAAGTCAATACCAGCTTGCTGTGCCTCTTCCAAATGATAAGGCTGATGATCCATAAGAATTGTATAATAACCCTTTGGCGTAGACTTCATCAGATGCTGTAGACTGGCACGCTTTTTATTCGTCCTATCATCACGTCCTACAATAAGAATCGAGTCTCCACCAGCCAAAGGCACCACGCTATGATTATCAATGAGTAGATGAATCCCTGCATCTTGATAAAATTTCTTTGCACGAGGCTCACCACTTATATATTCATGATTGCCTAAACATGCATAAACAGGAGCTTTCAGACGACGAAACTCAGCTGCCATATCTTGGTCTATGAGCGCACGAATACTACCATCAATAATATCTCCTGCTATGAGAATAGCCTCTGGCTGCTCTTCATTCACCTTATCAACCCACTTTCTAAACTCATCTGCACGATTATGATAACCTAAATGCAGGTCGGTCATCATCACCAAACGATGTTGCTTTTTCATCGCTTTAGCTGACTGTAAAGTCAAGGGTACACGCTCTTTGTGCAAATAATTGAAATATCCATAAACAAACAAGCCAATCATAATAACAACTACCGACACTGTACCTGTCCAACTATTATAAAGAAAAGAACGAGGAACAAGATGAAGTAATCTTCCCAAGTCGAGCGCAAGGAAGAATAACAACAGATATAGTCCTATAAACACTGCTGAATTGCCGAGTTCATACAGTGTAATAGCTATTGGCATTGGCTTATTATCCAAACCTAATATAAAATTAGTAAAGAAGCATACGATGCAAAGTAATAATGCTCCAACGACAATCCACTTGCCTACCACGGCAAGGGGCAGAATCTGCCATACATGCCAACTTACATATCCACAGCCCAGTAGAAGGACCAAAAGAAATACTATTATCCAACCATAACCCATATTATAATCTTTTTAATTAAAATATTACTAAAAATCTACTTGCCCAGAGAATAGAGGCGATTCCTCTCATTCCAAGAAACGACAAAAAAGCTATCCATAAGGCATCATTTCCAAAACTATTCCAGAACAGATAATAAACGACAAAGAATACTATCATTGCCATAGCTGTTGAGAATAACATTCCCTTAGTTGCTGTCAACCCAATAAAAACCCCATCTAACACGAAAGCTGCCATTCCTGCTGCGGGAATAAGGTAAGCCCAAAAGAGATAGGGCTTTGCCGCTGTCACAACAGATGTATCACTGGTAAGAAGATGAAGGAACCCTACACCACCAAAGACGTAAACTGCAGTAAACATCAATGCCATAATGACACCAAAACTAAACAATCGACGGACTGTTATGTGCAGTCCTTCTTTATCCCCTGCCCCATAGTATTTACCACTAAGTGCCTCTCCTGCGTATGCAAAACCATCCATCAGATAAGAGAAAAGCGTAAACAAGGTCATCAATAATGTATTCACCGCCAACATCATAGCTCCCTGCTTTCCTCCTGCTGAAGTAAAGAAAAAGTTCACTGCCACCAAACAAAGCGTCCGCAAGAAGATATCTCTGTTTACACGAAAGAACTCACTCCACTCTCCTCTCATAATAAATACATGACGAAAGGTTGTCTGCAAGGCTATACGGCTATCTTTCCCAAAAATCAATCCTCGCTCTTCTCCTGATGTTATCCGCTTGTATGCAGCATATAAAGAAACTGCCCAACCTGTCCACTGAGCTAAAGCCGTACCTGCGGCAACGCCACTGATGTCCCAATCAAATACAAAAACAAAGAACAAAGAAGCAAGAATATTAACCACGTTCTGCAACACGGCAACCATCATTGGCGTACGCGTATCTTGCATTCCGATAAACCATCCGGTCAGTCCATAGAGTCCCAACATAGCTGGTGCACCCCATATAACGATTCTAAAGTAGGTAGCAACAAAGTGCCACGAAGCCTCTGGCGTATTCATTAACCGAACCATCCCCCACTCTATGCCACGCTGTGCCACAATAAAGAGGACTCCCATGCCCATTCCTATTGTCAGTGTACGCACAAGAATTTTCATACATTCCTGTCCGTCTTGTCGTCCGTACGCTTGTGAAGTCATGCCACTTGTACCCATGCGTAGGAATCCTAACAGCCAATACATGACATTAAAAATCATCGAACCGACTGCTATCGCACTAATATAGGCCTCATTACCAATATGACCTACCACCGCCAAGTCAACAAGACCTAATAATGGAACGGTCACATTACTTATAATAGAGGGAATTGCAAGGCGTAGAATCTCCTTGTTCCTGTTATCCAACAACTGCATTTCGCTACTCTCTTATGTAATCCTTAGCTACAAGGTCGTAATACAAAGCTTCCAACTCTGCCAATGACAATCGCTCTATTGAATGTTCCAACACTCTAATCAGCTCTGCCCGACGTGTATCATTCTCTATTCTATCAAAATTCATATCGTATGTTTATAAGCTATAGAACAAATACTATGCCGAAACAAAAGTAATTGAATTAATTGTGAAATCAAAAGATATTGGTTAATTTTGCGAGTATTAATTAGAATTAAGATGTATGGGAAAGAAACAAGAATACAAATTAAAGAATGAAGAATACCTTAGAAAACTTAGTCAGAAGGAAGGTATCAAGAAACTTCCTAATGGTATTCTATACGAAGTAATAAAAGAAGGAAGCGGTGAAGGAAAGGTTACTAAACGTTCTATCGTTACTTGTCATTACCGTGGTAGTCTTATTAGCGGTAAGGTTTTCGACGATAGTTGGCAGAGAGGTATCCCAGAGGCATTCCGGGTAAACGAACTGATTATAGGATTTCAAACAGCACTCTGTGCAATGCATAAGGGTGACCATTGGCGTGTACACATCCCTTATCAAGAGGGATACGGGACCAAACGCGATGGAGATATCCCTGCTTTTTCCACATTGATTTTTGAGATAGAACTATTTTCCATAGGATAAGTATTCTGGTCTTCCGTTTATCTACATGGGTAATAGATGACAATACACATCCCAAAAGAGTGAGGATGTGTCAAAAAGCAAAATAAAAACTTGACAACTTTCAATCTATAAGTAGGATTCTTTTAAAGACAAAGAAAATATCATTTCTTTACTCAAAACCGAGTACAAAAATGGTCATATTTAATTGGATTGTTTCAAACTGTAAGATTATCAAAATGGTATTTGCATTTTGACACACCCTCGTCATTTTTCTATTAAGGAATAGAAAAGATTAAATTACGCAATATTTCACCGTATTGAATACGACACTTGGCATATTTTTTGTAACTTTGTAGTTTTAGAATTATAAAACAAAAGATACATAAGATGAATATAAAAGAGACTCCTGTCCTCCTGCTTACAGGTTATTTAGGCAGCGGTAAGACAACGTTAGTAAACAAGATTCTTGCTAACAAGAAAGGTATTAAGTTTGCCGTTATTGTCAACGACATCGGCGAAGTAAATATTGATGCTGACCTCATTGAGGCAGGTGGCGTTGTCGATCAGAAGGATGATTCGCTCGTTGCACTCCAAAACGGTTGTATCTGTTGTACGCTGAAGATGGACTTAGTACAGCAGTTGAATGAAATTGTGTCACAGCAAAAGTTCGACTACATTGTTATTGAGGCAAGTGGTATCTGCGAACCAGCCCCTATTGCACAGACAATCTGCGCCTATCCACAAATGTATCCTGACTTGGCCAAGAAAGGAAAGGCTGTACTTGATTCTATCGTAACCGTTGTTGATGCTCGTCGTATGTGTGATGAGTTCTCTGCTGGTAATGACCTTTTGAAGAAAGACTTGCAAGAAGACGATATTGAGAACCTACTTATCCAGCAGATTGAGTTCTGCAATATCATCCTTCTCAATAAAGTGGATGATGTCAACAAAGAAGAATTAGGACTGGTGAAGAATATTATCCGTTCACTTCAACCAAAGGCTGAGATTATTGAGTGTAATTATGGAGATGTTGACTTAGATAAAATCCTCAATACAGGCGACTTCAACTTTGACAAGGTTGCTACCTCTGCTTCATGGATTGCAGAGATAGAAGGTCACGATGACGAAGAGGAAGAACATGACCACCATCATGATCATGATGAGCATGAACACCACCACGATGAGCATAACAATCATGATCACCACCACCACTGCCACCATCATCACGGTTTGGAGAATGAAGAAAGCGGTGAAGCTTTGGAATATAACATCCAGACTTTCGTTTACTATGCACGCCGTCCATTTGACATCAATTTCTTTGATGATTTCGTAGCACGTCAGTGGCCTAAGCAAATTATTCGTTGTAAGGGTCTCTGTTACTTTGCTAATGAAAAGGATGTCTGCTATGTTTTTGAGCAAGCTGGCAAACAGGTGAACCTTCGAAATGCAGGTCAGTGGTATGCTACTATGCCACCATTCCAGTTGCGTGAATTCCTTGAGAATAATCCTAAACTTAAAAAAGATTGGGAAGAGCCATACGGTGATAGAATGCAGAAACTTGTATTTATTGGTCAAGACCTTGACAAAGAGGCTATCACCAAAGCATTGGATACCTGTCTGACAGATTTCTAATCAGTCAGAGTTCCTTTTCTATTTCTAAGGAATTAAAATATTTT
This sequence comes from uncultured Prevotella sp., assembly GCA_963550695.1. Taxonomy (GTDB): domain Bacteria; phylum Bacteroidota; class Bacteroidia; order Bacteroidales; family Bacteroidaceae; genus Prevotella. The sequence continues at coordinate 32,035 of CAUVDL010000005.1, forward strand.
GCTTGTCAAGTAGATTGTTTGCATTTGTAACAAATGCGTAGTAGGCAGCGTAAAGACAAACAAATGACAAAAGCCCTTACTTATCTATAAACTGATAAATAAGGGCTTTTTTATGTGTATTTATAAACATCTTAACTTCCTATCAGTCATTAGAATCTAAACAAATTTGAATCTAATGACCAATTGGAGGTTTATCAGATAAATCATTTTAGAGGGATACTACGTTTAATATAATATCACTTCGTCACCTATTCTCAAACCACGCTCGGCTATTTTTTCATTCTTCTTCACAAGGCTCTTCAAACGAATACCATAACGTTGTGCAATGTCGTATAGGCTCTCAGCCTTGCGTACATAATACGGACGCTTCTTAAACTCCTTCGGAGCTTTCTTCTGTTTCTTCTTCAGCCAGATATACTCACCAGGTATCAGACGTTCATGCTTATCGCGCTCATTGTACTTAGCCAGTTTTCTCACACTAATTTCTAATTCTTTACTTAGAGACTTAAACGAGTCGCCTTGTCTTACAACAATATAATAGTTATCATTATATTTATTAATAGGGTGTGCTCCTACAATTTGAGCAGGGTTAATCCGATTTTTATCTATATCACGAATAACAGTATTTTCACCGCTATGATGCGCCATAAACCAATCATAACGATTCGCTTTATCATATTCGTAGAGCTTATAAAGTTCTATCAAATTTATCAACCCTTGTGCATAAGCAGGGTTCGTTGCATAACCCGCTTTCTTCAACCCATAAGCCCAACCACGATAATCAGTTCTATCTAAACTGAACAGACTCCTATAACGGGGACGGTCACGAAGAAACTTACAATGATCCTCAAAACTTTCTAATGCACTATTATATGCACGGAAACATTCTCCTTTCTCATCATCATCATGCGTAATTGTACGACCCGTCCAACCATGACATTTAATACCAAAATGATTATTACCAAGGAGAACAAGTCTTCCACGCCCCGCTCCACTCTCAAGCAGACCTTGTGCTAACGTAATACTTGCAGGTACGCCATACTTCAGCATACCTTCAATAGCCATGTCTTTATACTGATCAATATAAGATTGATAAACTTGATTCCACCTTGCCTGTCCCGACGCTACGGTAGAAAACATATAGAGGAATGAGATAAAAAGGAAGATATATCGCTTCATAAAAAGTTCTTTTTAGATTATATAACTGCAAAAATACACGTTTTATTATATAACACAAAGTGAATTATCTTAAATCTCTCAAAGATTTCAAAACTTATACGTAACTTTGTATTTATGAAGACAACTATTGCACTTGGCTCAAATTCCAATCAGAAGGAGAATATTTCTAAAGCACAGATACTGTTGAAACAACGTTTCGAGGGTATCAAATTCTCTGATGCACAATGGACTGAACCGATTGGAATAAAATCAGACAAATTCTTGAATTGTTTGGGAACTTTTGAAACAGACATGTCTCTCACTCAAGTAAAACAATCCTTGAAAGAGATTGAACAAACTATGGGTGACTCTCACGAAAATCATAGAATGGGAAAAGTTCTGATTGATATTGACCTTGCACAATACGGAGAGAAGATTATAAAAGAGATTATATGGCTGTAAGAATAACAGGAAAATTAATCATAACGCTTCTGCTATTCCTAACAAGCTCTATCCCTGCATTTGCACAAAAAAGCAAGGATTCTGAGCAATTGGGGAAAGCACTGGAATATTTTACTTCAGCAAAGTATCATGAAGCTCTGCTTATCTTTCAGCGATTGGATAAAGAATATAAGCTTAACGAACGTTTCAAAGCTTATATAGGCTTATGTTATTATCATGATTGGGATTATGAGGCTGCAACAAAATACTTGGAAAGTGTTATGCCAAAATTAGAAGTATTTGCGCCACATGAGCGGTCTGTTTACTATTATACTACTGCAGAAAGTAAGTTCAACTTAAAGCAATATAAGGAGGCAATCCCCTATTATGAGAAAACACTAACCGTATGTTATGAACGAGAAAAGGGAGATGTCTATTATCGGTTAGGCTTATGCAATATGTTTCTACAATCATGGAAGCCAGCATACGATCAATATATGAATGCTGAAAAGATTTATAATCAATATAAGCAGGAAGAAGATGTACAAGGACGACTTGCACAGATAAAACGTATGGCTGCTGCTTGTTGGGCAAATTATGAAGCTACATTGCCTAAGGATTCTTTGTCGAAAAGAATAGACAACACTACCAATAAAGACAATAAAACGACGCAATTAAAAAACATATCGACAATTATCAAGTCGTTGATTTCTTCGATGTTATTACCATCTACAACGCCAGATAATGTAAAAGATATTATCAAAAAAGAAGAGAAAATAAAACTTGAAAAATAAGTACTAAATTTCTATTCTTTTCTTCGTCCGTTGAGTTTTTTTTCGTACTTTTGCGATACGTACATATCAAAAACGGCAAAAACTCTTACCATTTATCCACTTGACATACAAACCTAATATAATTTGGGATTTTTATTTATTCATTTAATAATCCGGCGGCTTTTATGTAGAGGATAAGAAGGTTAGCTTCATAAGATATCACCATAATCTAATATATGAAGAAACACGACAAGGGCTGGCACCGAAGACATTAAGATCTTCGACGTCAGCCCTTAATATGGGTTATAAAAGATAGCACTTATACCATTGCTTCTTTTATCTTTTCTACAATATATCTCACATCATCATCTGAAACTAATGGACCACTTGGCAAGCACATACCTACCTTGAAAAGATTCTCGCTAACACCATTTACGTATGCTGGACAATCCTTATAACAAGGCTGCTTGTGCATTGGCTTCCAAAGAGGACGGCTCTCGATATTAGCTTTATCAAGGAAAACACGCATAGCCTCAACATTGGCATTTGGTTCACAACCAGTATGTGCATTATCTACAGAATGTATAACACCAGCAGCACCACCAACAGCACCTTCTACGGTGGACTTATAAGCATTCTCCTGACCTTTCACCTTAACAGAAGGATCAAGAACCATTGTATTCAACCAAAAGTTTGAATCAAACTCTGGTGAAGGATTTGCGTGGAAAGTAATACCATCTATCTTACTGAAAGCCTCTTCATACAAATGAGCAATATGACGATGGTGAGCAATATGCTCGTCCAAGACTGTCATCTGACCGCGACCAATACCAGCACAAACATTACTCATACGATAGTTGAAACCAATCTTCTCATGCTGATAGTATGGATAACCCTCACGAGCCTGTGTTGCATAGAACATTACCTCATTACGAGCAGCCTCATTTGGACAAACCAATGCACCACCACCTGATGTAGTAATCATCTTATTACCATTGAATGACAGAACACCATACTCACCAAAGGTACCACATACCTGTCCCTCATATCTTGAACCTAATCCCTCTGCCGTATCCTCTACAACAGGGATATCATATTTATCTGCTACTGCAAGAATTTCTTTAATCTTCGCAGGCATACCATAAAGGTAAACGACGATGATTGCTTTTGGCTTCTTACCTGTCTTAGCAATTCTATCTTTAATAGCTTCTTCCAACAACACAGGGTCAAGATTCCATGTTTCCTTCTCAGAGTCTACAAATACAGGTGTTGCACCAAGGTAAGTTACAGGATGTGAACTAGCACAGAAAGTAAAACTCTGACAGATGACCTCATCGCCAGCCTTTACTCCCAATGCTACTAAAGCGAGGTGTACAGCAGAAGTACCAGAACAGAGTGCAACAACACGCTTATCCTCCAACCCTGGCAAGGACTCCTTCCACAAGTTTTCTGGGTTATCCTCATGTGGCATAATTGTCTGTGGATATTCCTCTTTTTCAAGGAAGTTTCTTTTTTTACCTGAAGGACTTACAGAGACTGAAAAACGTCTCAAGTCATCTTCAAAACCATTGACATTTGGTCCCAATGGCACCACCCAATTGGTATCAAACGCCTCTTGGATGTATTTCATCTCGTTACCACTCATGTGAGCGAGACAAAGTAAAACACGGTTTCTTTCCATTTTACTAACTATATTTTTTCACCTGCATAGTCCATCTTCTTACCCAGAACCGTACAGATAATCATTTGAATATCTTTTATAAATGAATAGTTCTTTAAATAATAGAGGTTTAACTTAACTTTATCAGGGAAAATCACCTCATCATTATATTGAGCAGGGTTCTCTACAGAAGCTAAGAGTTCCTCCTCATTTCTATACTTCAAACTTGCTGGGCCTGTAATGCCAGGTTTCAACTTAAGAATATCTCTTTCCTCGCCTTGCAACTGATCAGCATAACCAGGAACGTCTGGGCGTGGTCCAACAAAACTCATATCACCCTTAAGGACATTCCAAAGTTCTGGCAATTCATCCAGCTTATAACGTCTGAGTTTCTCGCCAAGTGGTGTGATACGGCACTGTTCGGTTGAAGCAATAGAAGTTGCTTCTGAATCCCTACTTGCCACAGAAGCCTCAGCCTTGACAGTCATCGATCTAAACTTATATACAGTAAACAGTTTACCATACTGTCCTACTCGCTTCTGACAAAACAAAATAGGACCAGGCATCTTTACCTTGATTAGAATTGCTACAACCAATAATACTGGACTAAGGAATAGCAATCCAAACAAAGATACAAGTTTATCAAATAACCATTTTAAAAACATAATTACACTACAATCTTTAAGAATGATTTTCAGAATCCAAAAAGAATAATCTTACTGATTAATCCTTTTTAGGCTTGTACTCTACATAGTAATCTCCATTAGGTAATGTTTCAACAATATGAATATCATTAGCAGTCTGAGCAGATTTCATAGAAGCAATATTATCTGGTGCAATTGTACCAAACACTTGGAGACCTAACAATGAAGATATCTCTGTCGCACATTGATTCATCATTTTATTGATTCCACGACGTTGCCAACGATAATCTGTCATATATCCACGAAAGGATTTCCCCCAAAAGAAACTACGTTGGAAAAAATATCCAACACATACTTTTTGCTGAGCATTTCCTTCTGCAACAACAATATAAGCAAGAAAACTTTTATCCTTTGCTAACTTGTTTAATGATAATTCATCGAAGCCATGAGGCTTAAAGAAATCAAAAGATGATGCAGGCTGTTCTGCAAACATCTTTGCTAACAAAGAAATATTATCCTTACAAAGGACCTCTATCTTATAGAAAAACGCATTGCCATCCTCTTCTGTTACCTTAGTAAAATGAGTAAGAATGTTCTGAGCTTGCTTCATTTTACTATCATACCTTAATCCAAAAAGGAAAGAATTTATGATGCCTATGACATCCCAAATCCAAGGTAATTTGTCACGTAAGATGTGTGCTATTTTATAAAGCATCGTAAAACTCTTTTAAAGCCTTCCAAATATCCTTCTGTTCATACCTTTCACGTATCATTGGACGAGCATTACGTCCCATACGTTTAGCCTCTTCAGGATGCTCAATAAACCATTTCATAGTATTAAACAAAGCCTGCTGCATAACCTCAGACCCTTCCTTAAGAGGAGCTGCAATAATTTTACCATTCAGTCCATCTTTAATAATTTCATTGCAACCATTGATATTCGTTACAATACAAGGCAATCCCATAGCACCCGCTTGCATTGGCACATTAGGAAATCCTTCACGATAACTTGGGAAGACAAGTGCATCAGCTTGAGCCAAGAAAGGACGAACATCACTTTGCCAGCCGACAAACTTCACCTTGTCAGAAGTTGTCAAAAACTCTTTATCTGATTCCGAAACGGCGTCCTCCTCCTCAAAAGTACCAACCAATATTAACCGACAATTCAGTTGTCGCATACACTCCGTAAGCTCATGTATACCTTTATCTTTAACCATTCTTCCAATGAAGACAAAGGTAAAAGCATCAGACTTCTCTATGGTATTCTCTGTAGGCTTAAAGAACTCAGTATCGATACCATTAATATTTCCATTCCAAATCACTCGTAATGGTTTCTTAGTAATACAATCCTCTTGCAAGGCATGTAGAACTCCTTGTCCTTCTGGAATAACATTCGTAGCAAAAAGGCATGACAATCGTTCCATTGTCTTAAGAATCGTTCTCAACATGCCATGAGCACCTTGATAACGCAAACCCGTAACGGTATAAACTATATGGGGCACACATGCAAACCACGCAGCAATCATTGCTAACAAACTTCCCTTGGGAGTATTAGCATGTACACACCATGGTTTCTCCTTACGGAACAGACGATACAAGAACCATAAACCCTTGATATCTTTCACTAAACTAATAGGACGTTCTAACGGAGCATCTACCACACGGATTCCCTCTCGCTCACTGACCTCCTTCAGAACACCCGTATCCTTTGCAACACCAACAACTTCAAAGTATTGGTTCAAAAACTTCAGCTGCCCTTTTAGTAAACTATTTAAGGATATGTCTGCAGTTGTAACGCGAATTAATTTCTTTCTTTGGATATCTTTCACCTAAAAAAAAAACTATTTATCAAGAAGAAAACTTGATGATGTTAATTAAAGATATTTTTATAGACATCAGCATAACCACTTACAGTATTGCTGATATCGAACTCTAAAGCTCTATTATAACAGCGTTCTGCTATTTCATTATAATAAGCCTCATCACTAGCTAAGTACTCGATTTCTTCTGCCAACGCTTTTGCATCCTCATGTGGGAAAAGTATACCATACCCCTTCGTAACCTCCTTCAAACCATTTACATCAGAGGCAATAAAAGGTTTATGCGCACTCATCCCCTCTACATTGCTAAGGCTCAACCCTTCCCAATGAGAAGACATTACGATAACATCTGCAGCTCTCAGAACATTTGGGATATCAGTACGTAAGCCTAAAAATCTAACTCGGTCACTTACACCTAAAGATAGAGCTAATTGTTTTACTTCTTCCATTCGTTCACCTATACCAGCAAACCAGACCTCATATTTTTCTTTAGCTAATAAGGTTAAAGCCCTAGTAATAGTATCTTGATTCTTTTGTTTACGGAATCCAGCCACCATCAAGATAGACTTACGACTTTCTTTTAAATCTAACAACTCTTTACATGGTTCAGCTTTTGAAATAGCATTGACGTCTATCCCATTGTTTATTGTGGTAATTGATTTGTACTTATTTGATGATTTGACAAGCCATTCTCCCCCCATATATTCTCTTAGTTTGTCTTCTGCAATCTTACTAATACATATTACATGATCATACCTGCCATACATCCAACTTTCTATCGGGCGGTACCATTTCCAATTTCGTTTCTTATTAGACGTATTATGTTCTGTAGAAACAAGATTCGTTTGTCTAAACAAACTAGCGATAGCTACGAATAACTGTGGTGAAGAATTATGCGTATGTACAATATCATAATTCTTCATTATCTTTGCCAACTTTATTATATAGAGTGGATTGTAAACCCCATGTCCTAATGCATATATCTTTGTCTGCGGGCCCTCTTTCTTTAATCTCTGAGTCAATGGTGTTTCTTTTCCATCAAAGACACATAGATCCACCGTATTTCCCAAAGCTTGTAACCTTGGTATCAGATTAACCACCAACGTTTCAGCTCCGCCCATCTCTAAAGATGTAATGACTTGTAATATCCTCATTATCAGCTGCGTTTATTCTATAATAATAATTCTGTTTTAATCGTATTCCAAATAAGAATACCACAATAAGTTTAAAAACTATTTGCTGTCACTTTTAACATTTCAACATAAACAGGTGATATTCAACAGATTATTTTCTATTTCCAACTGACACGAATGACAGCAATCTTGAAAACACTTCGAAATTAGACCTGCACTCCCACCTTCTCCAACAATCTCTGAATAACAATCTCTGGAGCAATCCACTTTTCGTAATACCTTCTTGCTCCATCTTCTAACTTCTTACGATACTGAGCATCAGAATTGATCTTTACTACAGCATCGTAGATCTCCTCTGGTGAATTAACAATATGAATATCTTTTCCATGTATTAGTCCTTCTCCAGGCATTTCACGAAGAAGAGGAGATGAGATTATGGCTTTTCCCATACAGAGATACTCACCCAACTTCCATCCATGACACCCACAAACAGAAGGTGTGTTAAAAACAAGAATGCTCTCCTTTGTCTTGGCTATATAATCATCCATAGACAGGCGTTTATCATAGATAAAATCCTTATATACATTCTCGTATTCTGGATAATCAGGCATCTCTGATAGGACTGCTGGGTTATTCCTAAGGTAATATAATCCTCCCTCTATATCTATTCCAGCACGTTGACAAGACTTTAAGAACTCTCCTCTATATAAATTTGTGCATTCTTTAGCAAATTGATTATACCACAATGTAGATGCATGAAAAATATAATTAGGCTTTACTTCTACATACCTCTCATAGAATTCCATTGAACGGCGACGTTCATAAATGTAAAAGTAATCACGCATAAATCCTTTTAGAGACTGAAAAGAGGAAGCTTTTCCACGTAAGAAATTCTTCAATCCAAAAGTTAATAATCCAATAAGAGAACGATTTCTTATAGCAAAGTTAGGACCAGGCACAAAAAGCTTATCATATTTTTCTAAATCTCCAAACTTAATATTAACTTTAGAATAAATATCGCACCAATCATATTTATCTTTTTCTATTTCAGCTACGTCCTTAATATCAAAATAAACTTTCGTTATTTTACCGTACTCGTTATCAAATACAACCTCCATTCCACAACCATATTGATTTGCATTTGTAATCATTAAATCTTCAAATGGTTTTACGGAATATATTATATTATTCTTCCCAAAAAGCTTATATAAACCTAATCTATAAAAAGAGGTATATCTGTATTCTGTTCTTGGATCAATATAAACTTTCATAAAAGTAATCTTTGAAAATATTTGTTTATCAAATTATAGACGGATATAATACTATCCTATAAACATTTCCTACGTTCATTATAAAAACTAGATTCTACTTTCTACTAATGAACGAATCTTTAATATTAAGTAATAAAGGGGTTTACTATGATAGTACAAACTAGCAAGTAATTTAAGCTTCAGTGGACGAGAGTCCTTTTCTAACGGAACATTTTTATATAAAGATTTTGATTTATATTTAAGGAAAACATCCTTCAAAGGGTGCTTACAATTTTTCATCCATGGACGATTAGCAACGCCGGCGGTAAAATGAATAAACGTAGGATGCTTTTTTCCATCCTCCAGTTCTTCTTCAGAATAGAATGGCTGCTGTTTAAAGCTATGATATGGGAAAACAAAGAAATTAGTTACCATATTATAATTCACTGGTAATATCATTTTACGTATACACACAGCATTAATCAATCCTTGATCGTGATGAAAAACATTGCCGTTATGTGCTATAAGATAATCTAATATTTTTGCTTCAAGACCTCCCTCCCTCCATTCCTTAAGATTAAGCAACAAAAAACCTGAATTTACATACGCCTCATTAGAATCCAAACCTATCGCCTTTTTTGCATAAAGCGCAACATCATCTAGTACTCCTGCAATCTGATTATTTCCTATATCAGAATACCAAATTGTTTTTAAACTTCCTAATACTACAGCATCTACATCCATATAGATAATTCTATCAATACATTCATCCAAAAGTGATGAAAGAAAAAGTCTAGAATAGGCAGAAATAGCTATTGTACTAGGAACTTCAACTTTTAATTTTCCTGCAATATCACTAACATCATATACCACAAGGTATCCCTTATCACAAGGAATATGCCTTTCAATTTGCTTTATACTTTCTTCATCTATATTATTAGACAAAAGATGAACTATTATACAATTTGCCCACTGATTATTTTCAAAGAGCGAGACAAGCAATATTGAAACTAATTTGGCATAATTAGAATCAGAAGAAATTGCTATATGAAGATTATCTGGTATCATATTTATAACTTATATATTTCTTTTATCTTTAAGATGCATTAAATATCCTATTGGTGCTAAAAAAAACCACCTCTTACTGATTTTAGGAATATCTACTTCATTTAGTGGTACACCTTTTTTAGTTCTTAAACAAAAACGAAAACGCCAGTAGTTTATAGCACCTTTCAATTTATCCTTAAAAGGGATTGGATAATGAACTAATTCAGAGTATGTTAACATACTACCTATCGGACTATTCATTCGTAGGCGTGTTATAGATGATGATATACCATTAAGCTGATAATCTGCTATATAAATAACACGATTAAAAAATCTCATTTTATAATTGCATGCCATACGAAACCATACAAGTACTTCTGGACAGAACTTCTCTCCACTAATCTCTGGGAAAGGGAACTGCCGTAACACCTCTGTTCTAAAGACTTCTTTGAGGTCGCCAGTAACATTATAAATAGCTGATAAATCCCAAGCATGACAATCTATATAATCTCTAGGTAAACCACTACCTATAACTTTACCATTCATATCAGCATCAATACCACATACACCAAGAAAAGTCTCATCATGCTTTATCTTAATCCACTCCTCATAAACAATCTGTAAAGAGTCTTTTGGTAAAAAATCATCACTATCCGCTATAAAAAATAATTCTCCATTTGCTTTCTGCACTCCCATATTAATAGCAGTATGCTTTCCACCATTTTCTTTTTTATAGTAGTGTATCGGGAAGTTCTCACAAGCGTGTTTATCCTGTATCATTTTTATGACAGAACAGGTTTCATCTGTACTACCATCATCCACGATAACCCACTCGAACTCCTTATTTTTTTGTTTACAGAGGCTCTGATAAAGTCTATTTAACAAATTACCTCTATTATAGGTTGGTGTAAAAACGGTTATCATAGGTTATAAAGTTTATCATTATCGTATGCGTGATCATATTCATACGCTTCTTCAATAAAGTCTCCTTGTCTGATTCCTGGAGTAAGGAATGTCTTGTATGGATAGAGTAATATCCCCCATAACGAGAGTATTCGATAGAAAAGAACAAAACACAAAAGTGTTATGAAACTTTTTAATGGAACTGCTGATTTTGGTCTGCAAAGTTTTTCTAATATAACAATAACTCCTAATAAACAGTACCATGAAATGCGTCCACCATCGGATGACTTACAAAAGAAAAGTAGAACACCACAAAACATCAAATAAACATTCATCATTGTCAATGAACGCTCATCTTCACCTATTTTTTTATAATTCATCAATAGAATGAAAAGAAATAACACAGATTCAATTACATATTCTATTCTAAATCCAAACTCAGCCGTATTCGCATATCCAGCAATTCGTGCATTATTCATTGCATCACCAGATATAGAAAAAACGAACTTTGTTACACCACTGACACCTATAATTAACAAGACAGACATAAACAAAACAATATGTTTTTTTTCAAACTTTCGTCTTGGGATAAAATACAAAAGTATCATATATGCAGCAGAGTTGTGGATAAGAGTTGCTAGTACAACATATATAAGATATTTCTTAAACTTTCTCTGACTTACAAAAGGAATTGCTAACCATATTACTCCTGCAGCTAAAACTTGACGAAGATAAGTAAAAGTAAAGAAAAACATTAAGCCTTCAAATATAAGAAGAGCAAAAAATGGATTCTTTGTGTTTTTATAGAAATTAAGAGCATACACCACATATAATGCCAAAGTGTAAACTAAAATAAAGATATATCGGTTAGGGGTAAAAAATGCAATAAGGTCATTAATTAATCCATAAACAGGCTCCTTACCAAAATATAAAAGAAACGCTTGATCGAATATCACTCCTTCACTTATACTCTCGTGCATTCTTTCGAAAACCTCACTGTATATATATCGGTCATATCCACCTAACATATCAGCTAAACCTACAAATAGACCGATACAAAGGCAAAATGCGAGGAAGAAAGGTTTAGACACTTTCGTCTCACCATTATAAGTCCATGCAAGAATAGCTGTTACAACAAATAAAGTAATATAATATGCCATTACAAATATTTATATAATTTATTCACTTCACTTGAATTATCAACAATATGTGTATCGAGATACTTTTGATAAGATTCACGTAAACTGGAATCATTCATTAGTTCAACTATCGCATTTGCAACAGCCTCTCCATTCATTTCGCATATCGTTGCATTCTTCCCGTTTACAAACTGATCACCGACTGTAGAAAAATTTGTAACGACAATTGGTTTACACAAAATCTTTGCTTCATCTAATGAAATAGACTTTCCTTCATACCGAGAGGGTTGAACATAAATATCAGATAAATACATATATGGATAAGGGTTACTTTGAACTCCTACAAATATCATATTCTCTTCAAGACCTTTTTCTTTTATCAAATAGCACAAGTCTTCCTCTAATACTTTACCCACAAACAACCATTTAAATTTTATATGTTGTTTCTTTAACATCTCAGCTGATTCAATAGTAAAATCTCCTCCCTTTCGCCGACAGAAATGGGCAACCGTACACAATATTGTATTTCCTTCATCCTTATAACCTTGCAACAGCTCACTTAATTCGTTCGTAAAATCTTTTGCTTGTGAATGAATGACATTTGGAGAAGAAATATTCTCCATTATTGACACTTTATCAGCACAATCTGGAAAATATTTTTTTAAAGCATCAGTACAAGTCTTAGAAATAGAAAAAATATTATCAACTTTCGGATAATATTTTTTATCTGCTTTGTAATAATAAGGCCATTTTGAATAATCATTATGGAAAAAAGTAATTTTGCGTGTAGCCCTTAATTTATTAACCATATAATATAATAATTGCTGTCCTCCATAGTCTACTATTAAATCATAATGCTCATCTGAAACAATTGGCATCATCTTAGCAATCAACTCACCAGATAACGATTTAGATACACGCGAAAGGAAAAGACGAAACAGAACTCCTATAGATAAAAGTATGTGTCCGTGTAAAAACAACCATTTAGCAGAAGAAGATCCTCCCATGACATGCTCTATTATAGGATTATATATGACATTTATCTTTTCTGGGAGATATTTTGAAAAAACATCCCCCTCCTTACAACATAGTAATAACGAAGTTTCATACTTATCTCTATCCCAAACATTCAGCAGGCTAACCATACTTTTAGATACGCCCCCAGACTGTAAGGTTCCAATGATAAAAAGAACTTTTTTTTTCATTTTACTAACTGCTTTTGAATAACACTATTTAGCATATCTATAACAATAGCACAACACCAACTTATTATTATAAGAACGATAAATATAATAATCGGATATTTAAAACTATATATAAAGTCTTGAAAGAAATAATAACAGAAATAAGTATGAACAAACCATATACTTGTTGAACGTTTTCCCAACTCCATAAGAATTTTATCTAACCAAGGAGCTCTATGAAGCAAAGAAAAAAACATAACAAATAAAACAGTATAAAAAGGATAAAATATTGATTGATACTTATATCTCACTACAATAATACAGACAAATAGTATCATTAAAGCAAACACTAAAACATAGTTCTTATTAAATCTAAATGATAACCTCTTTTTAAAAGTAGAATAATCCCAACACTTACACAATAACATACCTAGGATAAAAGGAAACAGTAATGTAAGATAAGAATCAATCCACTTAAATACCTGATAGGACTCCATCAAACTCGAACTGTATCTAGAAGATAGTCTTACTAAAATATAAACAAAAAATGAAAAAAGAAAAACTTTTATTGGATTAAACTTGTCGCAAACTGCAAAAATCTTAGTACTTGACAATGTTAATAAAGTATATGGTAATAAAAACCAAGTCTCATGATTATAACTATTCTTCCACCCTATGAAATTATAAATTAAGTCTAAAAAAGAGCCCGGATATTTTTCGCTACCAACAACGAAGAAACCTATACATACAAAAATTACTAATGTTATCCAATAATGAATATAAAGCTTAAGAATCCTTTTTAGATTATTTCTTCTGCCTTGACTAAAAGTATAATAAAGTCCATAACCACTCAATACCATAAAAAAATCAACAGGATTCATTGCAAATATCATATAATGAATCACTGGTTCATCTTCTATATATAAAAGTGGATGGCTAAAACCACATAACTCCATATTGTTAAATAGGTGGGCAAAAACCATAAAAAGAATTGCAACACCCTTCAATGCAGAAGTATTATCTTTTGAGAAAAAACGATTATTCATATTATAATTCGAATGAAGATTTTCGTGGAAATTTCTTCTCAAAAAGATTTATAACTAATGGTTTTGTACGTATGTAATCTTCATAATCGCAAAGTGAAGAGTCATTCACACAGAGTGATCTTATGTTAGTATCTAATAATTTTGCTTCTAATAGAGTTAAGTTGGATTTTTCTAACTGGACAACCTGCTTCTGCTTAATACTATTTTCTGGATAGAACATATTTGAAGCAAGCTGCCAATATCTCATAAAATACAAATTGAGACTTACATTCTCACGAAATCTTGTACAACTATTACAAAGCATTCGTCCCTCTTCTTTCCACGCTTCTTCAAAAATAGACTTTAAGAAAGGGCGTTCGTTATGAGGACTATAAAAATGCTGAAATTCTGTGCGTCCGAAAAGACGTATAATATAAGCCTGTAATCGATATTTCCATCCCAAATAGCTTCCATACCACCCTTTAGGATTGGCTTTAGTGACCTCCTTTCTATTAAAATGTGCATTAACAACTTGAGTATCACAGAATTCAATTATATTAATACCCCACATATCTACTTCTGGGAGATAACAACGGGGAGTAAAAATATGTTCAAACGGAGCATCACATGGTAATCCATTCTTAAAATAATATTCAGGAGTTATCGGTGCGTTGATAAAAGTATCATCATTGAATACTACAAAATGTTCAGACAACCCCTCTATACGATGAATATTCAACTCTATCGTATGCGAATTAAAAGTTGGAAGATACTCTGCAGGAATAAAATCTTTGTGATCAATTATTTTAAGTTTAGAATGATTAGTATTTATCCACGAAGGTATTTGATTGTCTGTAATTAAAAAAACACGATGAACCCAAGGTGCAAACACCTCAACAGAGCGAAACCAGTATTTAAAGATATTCCAATCACGAAAACGTGTTGGATTGCTCTGCTCTGAAGTCCCTTTATAGGAAAGCATCTTATCTTGCCAAGATAAATCATTCCCATCAACCCACATTACAACAAAATCTATGTTCATTATAACAGTGTATTTATATATTTAACAATATCGTATTATAGCAAGTTAGATATGACATTTCAAAATTATTCCTTATACTATCTACTAAAGAGGTTGGAACTTATATATATATCTTACAATTTTCCTCAAAGATGAGAATCTAACGACAATATAAAGAAGAAGAATTTTAAGATTAAGAATCCTATATTTTCGAATTAAATGTTTATCGCCTATATTTTTAAAATAATCATTAGAAATCATTATTATATACATTAACACTAAATATTCAACTGTAACTTTTGGCACTAGATGCTGAAGCTTAAGTCGATCTGCTAAATATAAAAGAACAGAATATGAACTTTTACGGAATTCAAATAAGTCTTCTAATGAAACGGGGTGACTTACTGTTCCTTGAATTAAACGATAGACACAAGTTATATCTGGAATAAAATATGCATGAGATTGGCTTAATAAAAAAATCCATAAAGGCATATCTCCCATCTTCCATTCCTTTTGTGGCTTTATTTGATTTTGATATTTAAAATATAAGGAGGTCCTGAGACAAACTGTCAAAGTCATTATATCATTGCCTCCGAATTCTTTCTCAAGTGTAGTTTCTTTACACCAGCCTGGAGCGACACTACCATTTTGCTGATTATAAACCTGAAATTGTGTATAAACTAATCCATAATCATCATGACTTTCCAAAAAATCGACTTGTTTTTGTAATTTCAACATATCTGTCCAATAATCATCTCCCTCACAAAAGGCCAAATATTTTCCTTTTATATGAGCATTAATTATCTTATTAATACCAGAAGCACCAACTTTACTATATTGATTTTCTTTTTCATATATAGGCTTAACAATATTGGGATATTTTTCAGCGTACTCACGTACTATATCAGCAGACCCATCAGAAGAACAATCATCATGTACAATTACTTCAAAGCGAAAATTTGTTTTCTGGTTTATAATACCATCCAAACATTGGCGTAAATACGCTGCTTGATTATACACAAGAGTTTTTACCGTAACTAATATAGTAGAATTGTCTATTTGACACATTTTCTTATTTTATTTTTTAATAATTTTCACTAATTCACTTAACTCTTCATGGGCTAACAAATATGTCCCAACAATATATATAAACATTCCAAGTGGTATCCCTATTATTAATTTAGTAAAATCACTTGTAAAAAATAGGATTGTTACATAAACAACAATGCCCATAATTAATGATACAATTAAAATTGGAAAAACATCCTTCATCTGTTTCAAATATCCAATATTAATTAGTTTTCCAGTATAATATGTGTTAATAAATAATGATATTAAAGAAGAAGCTACCATACCAACACACATGGCAGTAATACCAAGTGGAATCGTGATACACATAATGCATACTCCAACAATCTTCTTAATAATCTCAAGACGAAGAAATAGATCTGAACGTCCCTTCACTTGTAATAAATTTAAATTAATGGCATGGATAGGATACCACATCAACGCAAAACAAATAATCTGCAAATAAAGGGAGCAACCTTCCCATTTAGGAGTAAGAATAATCCGAATCATAGGAAAAGCCACTGCTGCTAATCCCGTCATAAGTGGAAAAACTATAAAAGCGGAAAGCTTTAAGAGGCGACGATAATTTGCCTGTAAGCGAGGAATATCATCTTGAATAGTACTTAATACAGGAAACGTTACACGTTGAAGAATACTTGTAATATTAGAGGATGGTAATTGCGCAAAGCTCAATGCACGAGAATAATTACCTAACTGTGCTGGAGTATAAAACTTTCCTATAACAATTGGGTAGATATTGTTGTAAATTGTATCCAATAAGCCCGATGCAAGAAGTTTAGACCCATAACCAAACAAATAATTAAAAGAAGATTTTGAGAAGCCAGTTGTGGGACGCCATTTAGACATAAACCACAGCAATCCCATTCTTACAATAGAACTTGCAACACCTTGCCAAACTAATGCCCATATCCCATAACCTTGATATGCTAATATAATACCTACAATACCAGAAATAACTGTAGCAGATAAAGTTATCTTTGCTTGTGACTTAAAATCTATCTTAATCGTGAAAAGAGCTTGCTGAACGACACATAAAGAATTGAGTATCACACCTAGACCTGTAATACGTATTATCGGAGAAAGAATCGGTTGATTATAAAAATTTGCAACCAATGGCGCTATCAAAAAAAGTACAATGTATGCAATAATCCCAACTCCTATATTGAAATAAAAACAGGTCGATAAATCTTCTTCCCTTCTATCCGTTTTACGAACTAAAGCATTAGAAAATCCGCTATCAACAAAACTTTGAGCAATCGCAAAGAATATGGTTATCATAGCAATGATACCAAAATCACTTGGGGATAAAAGACGTGCAAGAATAATAGAAAAGACAAATTGTACTCCTTGATTAGAGAACCGTTCTACACTACTCCATAATAATCCTTTAGTTGTTTTTTGCTTTAATGATTCTGTAGACATTCTATCTATATATGAGTATTAACATAATATCATATTCATATCCTCTCAACATGTTCTAAGAACTATGCATATAATAAACCTATCTACAATATCTTAAGAATAGTATTCTTAAAATATTAATATAAGTATTACATTTATAATAATCTTAGCTGCCTAAATAGCTGTATCTATGAAATATATTCGTCTCTGTGTCCCCAAATTTTTGCGAACGGCTCAGTTTCAAGATAATATTTATAATCAACTATCCACTTTTTAAAATCCCAAGTTGGTTTGTAACCAAGGTTTGTTTTGGATTTCTCAATATTTAGAACAAATTGTGGTGAAGATGGTTTTTCTGGACAATAAATAATTTCAGACTTCTTGTCATAGGCAAAAGTATCGGCTATAAGGTGAATCTGATCTTCAATAGATATAGGTTTACCACATCCAACATTATATATTCCATACATATTGTCAGTCTTCAGACAACAATCCACAAGATGAACAAAATCTTTTATATAAACCATTTCCTTCATTGACTTAGGATTACCCCATATCTCAAGAGTCTCACCCTTTATTGCACGTTCGATAATATAGCGATAACCTAACCATTTCTGTTGTCCATCTACATAATAATAAGGATTCGTGTAATATCCATAGATTGTTGGTAATCGAAGAATATAATAAGCCATCCCATATTTTGCATTATAATGCTCTATTAAATCCACGGATGCATTTTTTGCAATAGAATATACCGAATGATCTGTATTCAAAGGGAATTTCATCTCAGTATCATCACTTATTGGTTCTGTAGACCCAAATTTGTAACCAATATCAGCTATCGACTGAGAAAAGATAATTTCATTACAGCCAATACTTCTCATATATTCAAGGACATTTAAAGTTCCCGTAATAATAGAGTCTATATATTCATATGGATCATAGCCTTTCATATGTGCAGGCATTGCACCTGCCAAATGAATGACAGAATCTATATCAGCTGGAAGTTTATCGAACTCTGACTTATTTCTGATATCTACGGAATAATAAGGAATATTATAATCCTGAAAGAAGCCATTATCTGTTTTTCTACGCCCTACAGCAATTATATTATACCCTTGCTCTTTTAACAACGTGCAAGTATACACTCCAATAGAGCCTGTTGCTCCAAAAACCATTATATTTTTCATCCTTCAACATTTAAATATAACCAATTATCTTGTTGTGCTAAACACCATTTCATTTCCTCATTAGTATTAAATCTTAAAACTAATGTTCCTATTGTTGTATTAGCTCCAGTGAAACCTTGCACTTTATCTCCTGCTTTTACCCAGATATCTTTCTCTATAAGAAAACGTTCTTCTACCGTTTTATCTATCTCTATACTCTGAAAAACGCCGTCTCTTTCAGAATGTAAGATGATTTCTGCCCAATATCCATCATAATCTGGCTGATGGATTTCGTCTATATAATCACCAACAGCAGCACGAACACAGTTATCTATGAGGTCTTGACCTGAAACATATTTCATCATCTCTGAAAGTCTGTTGCCTCCACCTCGAGGAGCGAGCTCCATTATATATGGCTTGCCATTCTTACATAGACGTGTTTCAATATTATAAACTCCTGTTTTAACATTAAGCAATGACATCAAACGCTGTAATTCACTCATCAATTCTTCTTGTGCCCATTGCGGAATCGTTGATGGCCAAGTAAAAGCAGCTGGAGTATAAGGATTAAGGGCCTTAGTATCAAATAATTGATCATCAAAAGAACAGAATACCAATTTACCATCTATGCTAAAGCCATCGCAATCAGAAGAATTACCTTCTTTCTCTAAGAAATCTTCAATAATAAAATGTCCATTATGACTTTCACTCAGAGCATAATCAATAGCTGAGGAGAGTTGTCCTAATTCATCGACACGCATAACTCCCTTGCTTCCTGCAGAATCAACTGGTTTGACAATAACAGGCCAGTTATAATATGCTATATCACCAAGAGCTTCTTCTTTTGAAGAATAACCCTTTGCATTGGGTACATTAAAATTATTATCTTTCAAGAACTGACGAAAGCGTGATTTATTTTGTAAAATACAAGCAGCATCATAAGAACATTGGAAACTAAGTCCCATCTTTTCAGCAACATACGCAGCTGTTACTACACCAGGGTCTACGCCAAAAGATAATATTCCATCTATATTAAGTTCCTGTGCTAATTGCAACACTGCATCTTTGTCAAGAATGCTGACATTATGAAACTCGTCTGAGTATTGATGAGCAATATTCTCAGGAATATAGTCCACCGTAATGACATAGTAACCATGACGATGTGCAGCTTCTATAACAGGTAGGAGATAACGAATACCTCCTAAAAGCATCAGTTTTTTCATCTTAACGTATTATACAGTCAATAATTCTATTAATTTCTTCTTCTCTCAGTACATGATGCATAGGCAGACATATCACGGTATCTGCCATCATGTGCGCATTAGGCAGATTCTCTGGACGAGAACTCTCCAAACCACGATAAGTAGAAAACTCGCTGATGAGTGGATAGAAGTAACGACGTCCCCATACACCTTGATCCTTCATCTTCATGTAAAGTTCATCACGCGTCATACCATACTTCTTAGCATCTACAAAGATTGGGAAGTAACTATAGTTATGACGAACACCAGGCATATCATCCCAAAACGTAATACCATCAACATTCCGTAAAGCATCACGATAAGCTACAGCCACCTTCTGTCTCGCAGCAATGGCAGCATCAACTTGCTTTAGATTTAATAAACCGTAAGCTGAACGAATTTCATCCATCTTACTATTAATACCAGGTCCAACGACCTCCACTTCATTGGCAAAACCAAAGTTCTTCAAATAATCTATGCGCAGCTTGGTCTTTTCATCATGCATCACCATTGCACCACCTTCTATTGTATTAAACACCTTTGTGGCATGAAAACTCAGCGTACTCATGTCACCTGCATTCAATAGACTTTCCCCATTCACTTCAACACCAAAGGCGTGTGCAGCGTCATATATCACTTTCAAACCATATTTATCTGCTATTGCTTGAATAGCTTCTGTATCACATGGTTTACCATACACATGAACAGGAAGGATAGCTGTTGTACGTGGTGTTATTGCTGCCTCTATCTTTTGGGGAGCTATATTGCCAGTAGCAGGATCAATATCGACAAAGACAGGCTTAATACCATTCCACCATAGAGCATGAGTTGTTGCAACAAAGCTATAAGGCGTCGTTATAACTTCACCTGTTATACGCAAAGCCTGGAGAGCAGTTAGCAACGGTAAAGTTCCATTCGTGAACAAGCTAACGTATGGAACTTTCAGGTATTCAGCTAAAGCAGCTTCTAATTTCTGATGAAACTGTCCATTATTTGTTATCCACTTACTTTCCCAGATTTCCTTAAGAGATTCTGTAAACTCATCAAGATTTGGTAACAATGGTGATGTTACGGTTATAATATCTTTATTCATAGTTCTACACTATATATATAAGGCAAATTGTAATAGCAATATGATAATCTTAAAAATACTTTTATTTTAGATGATTCAATTTCTATCTGATTAAAACTGTTTGAGGGCAAGTATACATATTAGGACTTTTCTGCTATAATAATAAGCAACTGTATTTTAACCTTCAAAAAGTAGTCTAAAGATAAATCCGAGATTTGCGAACATGTTGTCCGAAGCCTCCGGACAACATGTCCGGAGTAGCTGGAACGATTGTCCAGGGATGTCGGAAAAACTGTCCGAAGCCGTCGGACAAAAATATAAGAGCATTTTTATCATGCTTAAATGAATAGAACCTTAAATTAAGACAGAATGAATACCTACTCATAAAAGACTATTGACTTGAATGTCCGTTCGTATTTAGGTTCGTTATAACCATACTCCATAAATAATGCTTTCACATCGTCTGCCATCGACTGCGTATAAAGGTAACCCCTTTCGGCATTGCCATAACGATAGAAATTACTACGCCCTCGGAAAAACAAATAGATTTCATTACGGAGAGAAGGTAAATCCTTACGCCTTACCTCGTCAAAGAAGTGAGTGAAACCTGCATAACAAGTGACAAGTCTCTTCGCATGAAACATTCTGCAACGACCATTGATAAGGTTTTCGGGCATAAGTGCCGAGGGAAAGATTGCATCTCCCCATGTATTGGAAGCTGGCTGTAACTTGAAATATAAATGGTGAAGACAATCTTCTTTCACTGCACAATTCTCAAGGAAACAAGCTTCATAACGCTTTGGGAAAGTTTCTAAGCTCAGCGATTCGTTTATTTCCATTGGTTAATCATAATATTAAGATACTCTTAGATTAGATAAGGAAATGAGAACAAAACCAAGAATACGCAGAATAACCAATTGAGGTTAAAAGAGAAAACATCATCTCCTCCCTACAAACAATGAATAGCTTGCAGGCTGACAACTATCACGGTTCCTCCACATAAGAACGAATGTGCAAAAATAAATAGACGTGGTACAGTGACAATCGTTATTTCAAACAATAAAAACTGTGTTGGCCAATTCAGTAGTTGCTTCGTTCGCAGAATCTTTTTGTTAATAGTTCTAATTTCCTTTGTTATGGGTACAAAATTAAATAAAAAAAATGAGAAAAGAAAGAATATTCATAGAATAATTGTAGGCACACGATATAAAAAAGAAAGAATAAGCAACAAAAGCCAAACCCACCAACTACCCCCTTCCCCAACCCATCCCCCAACCAACGGTCACTGACCGAAGGGAAGTAAAGGGAGGGGAGTAATCACCGAGATACCCCGCACATATGATGACAAAGCTAAGACAGAATGACATAGAGACATAATTAATACTCCAACCACCTATATTGTATTGAATATCTCATAAAAAATGTCTTTATGTCATTCTGGCTTAACATCATCTATACCTTTACGTCATTCTGTTTAGCATTCTGTATCTTTATATGTATGAAAAAACCACAAGATATCAATGGTTTGAAGAAAAATCACTATCTTTGCATCAGAATCAGTTATCCTAAAAAATGAAAAAGATTATATTGATTGCTGCCATCCTTTTAGGGGCATTAACAAACGGACACGCTCAGGTAATAAACAAGAACTATGCTAAACGTATTGGACAGGCTGTTAAAGAAGGCTACCAAGACGTTAAGGAAGCTATTGTACAAGATACCAAACCAACTGGTGAGCATACCATTTGGGACATCTACACAGCTCCAAAAGTTGGATTAAGCTTATCTAACGTGCTTGGTCTTGATAACAGTATGAAGCCTGGGCTTGTTGCTGGTGCATACGTTGAAGTCTTCGTGGCTAAAAACATTGCCATAGACGTAGAAATGCAGTATAGCCAACAAGGTGCTTCGGGTATCTATCATAATATCAGCACCACAGATGACTATGGAAACCCTATTATTCAAAAATACGGTCCATATAATGTCAATTTGCATTATATCAACACTAACTATATAGTACGTTGGTACCCTTGGGCTGACTTACCATGGAGCTTCACTACAGGAATACATACAGGATATGTTATCAGTGCACATGCTAAAAAGAAAAATGGTGAAGATTTCAACCTTAAGGATCATATATATAAAGGCGACGTAGCTCTCCCACTTGGCGTCAGTTACGAATGGAAACAGTGGCAGATAGAAGCTCGCTACAACCTATACTTTAGGAGATTAGCTAAAGATACTAAAGCAAAGGATTTATTAAAGAACGCTCGCAACAGCATGTTTGAAGTAACACTTGGCTACAGAATACAGGTGCTTTAATGTAGCCTGAGAACAAGTGAGAAAAATCTTTTTCATACCATTATTACTACTCTCTGCAGCTGCTTCTGCAGAAGAGTATGATTCTATCGCTATACCAAGAATTGGTATAGAAGTGCGTTATACGCCTGCCCAAACTTTATGTTTGGACAAGGAGCCACGTATTTGGACTAAGACGAAAGAAACGCATGCCATAGCTGCACAAGTAAATATCACACCTACAGAGAATGAGTTTGCACGTGATTATAATTATCCAACATTCTCTGTAGGTCTTCGCTATAACCTCAACCATGGGACAACGATGCATAAAGATTATCCATGGGGAGAAGCACAGCCAGTAGACTACACCAGTAAATTAGGCAACTTTCTGACACTCTATGGCACTTTTAATCGTCCTCTTTATCGTAGTAAGCACTGGCTATGGGGCTATTACTTAGGCACTGGCGTAGGCTATACTTCGCTAAAATATAACCAGAAGAACAATATTGACAACGAATATATTGGCTCGCACCTTAATATATTCTTTACAGCTGGACTATACGGACAATATAAAGTGGCAAAAGAGTGGAGCGTAAAGGTAGGACTAGACTTTGCACATCATAGCAATGGAGCTATGGCACGACCCAACAAAGGAGCAAACTATTTAGGTCCATTCCTTGGTGTCGTATATGAACCAGAAAAACATATAACGAAGGTGGCAAAGGGAGATACTCATCCCAATGAGCCTTTCCAGAAGTATTGGTTTACAGAATTTACACTTGGAGTAGGTGGTAAAACCTTAATAGAGGATTGGCAACAGACACAATTTGAAACTCCGCAAGGACATCCTGACTATCGTAAGGAGCAGTTTGCTTTCTACGGAGCCTATTCTTTCCACACTCACCTACTCTATCGATACGCACGTCGCTGGGCATCTGGCATAGGGCTTGGTATTTTCTATGGAGATTATGCCAGTAGGGTTGCACAACATGATAAGGAACACGGATACACAGGAGAAAAGCATAGCCCGTGGTCACTTAGCATTGAAGCTCGCCACGAGATCTTCTATGGTAATATGTCTGTTCGTGTAAGTTTAGGTTATTACCTCTACAGACACATGGGTTATAAAGCACGTAATGGATTGGAAAGACCTTATCATGAACAAGTTGGTGTGTTTTATAGTTTCCCAAAGCTAAAGAACCTTACTTTAGGTTTTAGTGTCAATGCTCATTCCACTAAAGCTGATTTCACTGAACTACAAATAACAATGCCAGTAAAGCTTTTAAAAAATTAGATAGAGGTATTTTATTGCACTTTCTTAAATCGCACAAATGCAAGATAAAAACACAGAGTAGAATCTTTTTAGACTCTAATAGCAAAACTGATTAAACTCAAATCAATCATTAGATCACAATATGTATAGTTCTTGAAAGTGCCAAAGAAACAAGACATTCTTTGGCACTTTAATATTATTTTATCCTTAGCTTAGAACTCACTTGTAAAATGGAAATGGATATGCTCAAAGTCTTGCTGTGCCATACTTAGTACATAGCCAGAGTCCGCGAGGAAGACATCACGTCCCTCGATATCTTTAGCCATATACTGATATTTACGCTTCTTGAAGTTCTCTAACTCTTTCTCATCATCAGCTTCAATCCAGCAAGCTTTATAGAGATGTACTGGTTCCCAACGACACTTGGCATTATACTCATGCTCCAATCGATACTGAATAACTTCAAACTGAAGTTGTCCAACGGTTCCCACGATACGACGGTTGTTGAATTGGTTTACAAATGACTGTGCAACACCTTCATTCATCAACTGCTCTATACCTTTTTGGAACTGCTTAGACTTCATTGGGTCGTCGTTCTCAATATATTTGAAAAGTTCTGGTGAGAAACTTGGTAGACCACGGAAGTGGATGTTTTCTCCCTCAGTCAGTGTGTCACCTATCTTAAAGACGCCACCACTATCAGGAAGACCCACAATATCGCCTGGGTAAGCCTCTTCTACAGTACTTTTGCGCTGTGCCATAAACTGAGTTGGTGAGGAGAAACGCATCGTCTTGCCATTACGAACATGGAGGTAAGGTTGATTGCGCTGAAACTTACCAGAGCATACCTTACAGAAAGCAATACAACTACGATGATTAGGGTCAATGTTGGCCGTAATCTTGAATATGAAGCCTGTGAACTTTGACTCATTAGGCTCAACCATACGCTCTTCAGCCTTGGTTGGACGCGGGCTTGGTGCTATTTCAACGAAACAATCGAGCAGTTCCTGTACACCAAAGTTATTCAATGCAGAACCGAAGAACACTGGTGCAACCTCAGCACGGCGGTAAGCTTCAACGTCAAAGTCTGAATAAACGCCATTGACTAACTCAAGGTCGTTGCGTAACTGTTCAGCAAATTCAGTACCTACTTGCTCGTCCAAATCATTTGAGTTAATATCTACTTCAACCTTCTCTGTCACACGTTGCTTATTTGGTGTGAAGAGGTTCAACTGCTGCTCGTAAATATTATATACACCCTTAAAGCGCTGTCCTTGACCAATAGGCCATGAGAGTGGGCGCACACTAATCTTGAGTTCTTCTTCCAACTCATCTAAAACCTCGAATGGATCACGACCTTCACGGTCCATCTTGTTAATAAAGATGATAACTGGTGTGTTACGCATACGGCACACCTCCATCAACTTACGCGTCTGCGCCTCCACACCCTTGGCAGAGTCAACAACGATAATAGCAGAGTCAACAGCCGTCAGTGTGCGATAAGTATCTTCTGCAAAGTCCTGATGACCAGGAGTATCGAGGATATTTACCTTATAATCCTTGTAATCAAACTCCATCACAGAAGTTGATACAGAGATACCACGCTGCTTCTCGATATCCATCCAGTCGGATGTAGCTGTCTTACGTATCTTGTTGCTCTTTACCGCACCAGCAACCTGAATCTGACCACCAAAGAGAAGGAACTTCTCGGTCAATGTAGTTTTACCAGCATCTGGGTGAGAGATTATGGCGAACGTTCGCCTGCGTTCTATTTCATTCATTTGTTTTATATTCTTTGGAAGTAAAAACCTTGTCAGCTCTTTGTTGAAGTGAAGCTAACTGATTATTTTTTAATTCTTTAAATCAATTCATAGCTTAACAAAGTCTAACAATCTTTCTTTTTAACCCCGATTATTTGTCTTGTTCTTGTAAGCCTTTCATGCACTTCTTCAGTGAGTCAACCCAATAAGGAATCTTTATGCCAAAGGTTTCCTTAATCTTTGTCTTATCAAGGACAGAGTAAGCTGGACGTGTAACAGGTGAAGGGAACTCGTCGCTGTGG
This sequence comes from uncultured Prevotella sp., assembly GCA_963550695.1. GTDB lineage: Bacteria > Bacteroidota > Bacteroidia > Bacteroidales > Bacteroidaceae > Prevotella. Next base: position 58,838 of record CAUVDL010000005.1, read on the forward strand.
CAAGGTTGAATGTCACATGCAGTGTTTCCTGCAAGTTCTGCAATCTTAATCGTAAAGTCATACCAGCTACATACTCCCTCGTTAGAGAAATGATAGACACCACTATTTCCTTCATACTTGCGGTTCTCAACGATATCGAAGATGACATCTGCTAAGTCGCCAGCATAGGTTGGTGTTCCACACTGATCGAAAACAACCTTCAACTGTGGCTTAGTAGCTGTGAGATTCATCATTGTCTTTACGAAGTTATGACCAAACTCGCTGTAAAGCCATGCAGTACGAAGAATAATATGGTTTACACCAGTAGCTTGAATCTTCTCTTCTCCGTGTAGCTTTGTAAGGCCATAAACACCAGTAGGAGTACCCTTCATATCCTCTTTGCAAGGAGTGTTATATGGGTCGCCACCGAAGACATAGTCTGTGCTGACATGAACAAGCAAGCCACCTACTTCTTTCATAGCCTTTGCAAGGTTCTCTGGTGCAACAGCATTGAGCAATTCAACAATCTCACCCGCTGACTCTGCTTTGTCCACATTGGTCCATGCAGCACAGTTAATGATACATTCAATCTTATTGTCTTGTACTATCTTGCGGATATCTTCGAGATTAGTAATGTCTAACTTTGTATATCCCTCACATACATCAGTGAAGATATAGTGGTCTTTACTCTGTTTTGATACAAGCTGTATCTCATTGCCAAGCTGTCCATTAGCTCCAGTAACTAAAATATTCATAAGCGATTTCCTTTATTCTTCGCCGAAGTTTAAGCCTTCTGTCTTATCTTTTATGTAATAGTCTGATAACATACCAATGAAAGTTGTTATCTCGTTAAGCGCACGAGTTGTCTCAGGTGTAATCTCTTTCTTCTGTAGTCGAAGCATCATCACTCCATAAAGAAGGTCAAAGCAAGTCTCAATTTCGCTCTTTCCTAATTGTGTAGCAACGCTCTTTAAGCGCTCATCATTTGTGCGTGCCATCTTATCTGCCGTACGCTTTGTCTTACCTCTCAATTCCACAATGAAAGGTAGAACACGATAATATTCAGCAGAATAGAATGGGAACTTAGATGACTGTAACAACTGTGCATGCAACTCTGTAAGGTCCTGCATGAGTACCTTGTTAATCTGTAAGTGTCCACCTTCTCGACAACCTTCTTGATTCATCATACGAACAAGATCGCCAAACCAATCCTCTTCTTCCTCCTTTTGCTCTTCGGTGTATTGAAACTGGTCAATATATTCTTTACGAATCCGTGTCAATGAACAACCGTATGCACGGATAGTATCTTCTATCTGCCACATATAAAGCAGATATTCAGCTATACTTTTTTTCCTTAATTCCTTAGCTACAAACATAAGTTACCCTTATTCCATTAATCTGTCAATAGTTGGCAAATGATAAAGATTAAATACTGTACCCAAGAGCATAATAATAGAAAACAGAATGACAACAGAACCTATGACCTTATTAATAATAAGGATTCCATTGACATCGAATTTTCCTCTAATCTTATCTATCAACCATGATAAGCCATACCACCAAAGCAACGCACCTGCAGGGATACAAGCAAAACCAATAATCATCTCTACAGGGCGATTAGGCTGTACAAAAGCAAACTGTGCATAACTTGCAATAAAGAGGAAGATAATCATTGGGTTTGAGAGGGTTACTAAGAAGGCTGTAACGCCATTATGAAAGAGAGAGCCCTTTTCCTTACCACTCCGATGAGCCTTCTTCATAGGGTCAGACTTAAAACAATAAACTCCAAAGAACAACAATAATACACTTCCTGTAATCTGTACTATTAGCTTATATGTAGGATTTTCTAAAGGTCCCATAATAAAACTCATACCTAATCCTACGATAAGTGCATAAATAGTATCGCTGACAGCAGCTCCAATACCTGTTATAAAACCATACCAACGCCCTTTGTTCAAGGTGCGCTGTATACATAATATTCCAACTGGACCCATCGGAGCTGACGCTATAATTCCAATAAGCAGTCCCTTAAATATGAAATCCAGTATATCTAATTGAATAGGAAATTGCATGCTTGTTATTTTGAGTGCAAAATTGCAAAAATAATATGAGATAAGCAAATTTACCTAACAAAACTTTGTGGTATTCCTCTTTTTTTCATAACTTTGCCCATAGTATATTCAAACTAAAAACTTATTATGTCATGGACGTAACAGAGCAGAAACCAGTTGTAACTGGATTGGAAAAGCCATTTGTAATTGGCTTGGATTTAGGAGGAACAAATGCAGTATTTGGTGTCGTAGATCAGCGTGGTCAGGTACTTGCCACCAATTCTATTAAGACACAGGCTTATAAGACAGTCGACGATTTTGTAGAAGCAGGTGTTGAGGCTATAAAGCCTCTCGTTGCAAAATATGGTGGAATTGGTCAGTTCCGTGCTATGGGTATCGGCGCGCCTAATGGTAACTTCTATCGCGGAACTATTGAGTTTGCGCCAAACCTCTCATGGGGACACGATGGCGTAGTGCCATTGGGAGATATGTTCTCACAGAAGTTGGGTATTCCTGTTGGTCTTACCAATGATGCAAATGCTGCAGCTATCGGTGAGATGCAGTATGGCGTTGCCCGCGGAATGAAGGATTTTATCATGATTACACTTGGTACAGGTGTTGGCTCTGGTATCGTTATCAATGGTCAGATGGTCTATGGTTCTGATGGCTTTGCTGGAGAATTAGGCCACGTGATTATGGTTCGTGGAGAGAAGGGGCGCACTTGTGGTTGTGGTCGTACAGGTTGTTTGGAAACTTATTGCTCTGCAACTGGTGTTGCTCGTACAGCTCGTGAGTTCCTGCAGAATAGCAAGGAAGACTCTTTGTTGCGTGAGATAAAGCCAGAAGATATCACTTCTTTGGATGTTTCTATTGCTGCTGGTCGTGGCGATGCACTTGCTAAGCGTGTTTACGAGTTCACTGGCAATATGTTAGGTGAGGCTTGCGCTGATTTCGCAACCTTCTCTTCTCCAGAGGCTTTCATCTTCTTTGGTGGTCTAACTAAAGCTGGAGACTTGTTGATGGAACCTATCATGCGTTCTTACAAGGAGCATGCTTTAGAAATCTTCAAAGATAAACCAAAGTTCTTGGTAAGTTCGCTTGACGATGCTGCTGCAGCCGTTCTCGGAGCTTCTGCTATCGGTTGGGAATTGTAATTTAAGATATAAGCTTTAGAGTCCCTCTGAGTCATACATATAGTTCACATACCAGTATGCTTAAAAGATTCTAAAACTCACATATTCAAAATAGGGACAAACACCCTTTGTCTGACTTTCTTTTTATAACAAAAAGAACTGACTTATGAGGTTGTTTGTCCCTATTACGTTTTATCAAAATTACTAACCTTATGTGATTTTCTTTTTGTATGATATCTGTGCGCAATATAAATGCTAACAGATAGCCGTTGGCAAATAAATTACTCATAAGTGTGCGGGAATATTAATAATGCCAATAATAAATCTTTATTCGCATATTCTGTCTATGTGTTGAGGCTCCGCACATATTGTGTTGAGGCTTAGCTCCAATGGTGCTGAGTGTAGAATACATTATTAAATATTGATAAGCAAGAGGCAACTTGTTATTAAGATAGAATTGTTCAGTCAAAAGCAAGTATATGGAAGATTCTGCATTTGAGAGGTATATCAGACAGTAAAACTCTTTGTAGCCTTTCTTTTTATAGTTTTTCCTTTGTGTTCTCGTTTTTTTAATCTAACTTTGCGAGTACTTATAATACTTAGAAAGAAAAAACAACAACAGAAGATGAAACAGGAAGATGACATCAAGAAAGCGATTGAAGTGATGAGAAAGGGAGGTATCATCCTTTACCCAACTGACACTGTGTGGGGTATAGGTTGTGATGCTACCAATGCAGAAGCTGTAGCAAAGGTATATGCGTTGAAACGCAGAGACGATTCAAAGGCCCTCATTTGCTTGGTTGATTCTGACAATCGACTTCAGCGTTATGTTCGCAATGTCCCTGATGTTGCTTGGCAGTTAATAGAAGCTGTTGAGAAACCAACAACATTGATTCTTGATGGTGCTGTCAATCTTGCTCCAAATCTTATTGCAGAAGATGGTTCTATCGGTATTCGCATAACAAAGGAGCCTTTCTCGCATGAATTATGCTATCGATTCCAGAAGGCTATTGTAAGCACTTCTGCAAACGTCAGTGGTGAACCTGCTGCACAGAATTACTGTGACATTTCACAGGAGATTCTTGATGGTGTCGACTATGTTTGTGAGTCAAGACGTCAGGAACATAAACCACATACTCCATCCAGCATCATCAAATTAGCTGCTGATGGCGAAGTAAAAGTTATAAGGAAATAATTGAATAGTTAGATGAAAGTATCAGGGAATCAGGGGATTATTTCTCGACTTGATAATTGGCGGAAGAATCATGTATCCAATCGTGAGTTAGTCTTAGTATTGGCTTTTGCTATTGGTCTTCTTGCTTCATTAGCGGCATATATTCTTCACTTTATAATCAAGTTGATAGAAGAATTGGTAACCTCTGGTTTCAATATTGCAACGATTAACTGGCTTTATCTTATCTATCCAATTGTTGGTATTTGGCTAACAAGTCTATTTGTTAAGTATGTTGTACGTGATAATATCTCACATGGTATTACGCGTGTTCTCTATGCTATTTCTACGAAACAATCTCGATTGAAAGCCCATAATACTTGGTCGTCTATTGTTGCTTCTGCTATCACCATAGGCTTTGGAGGTTCAGTGGGGGCAGAGGCACCTATTGTATTGACGGGTTCAGCTATAGGTAGTAATCTTGGGCGTATCTTCAATTTAGATAATCGCACACTCATGCTTCTTGTGGGTTGTGGCGCAACGGCGGCTGTCTCTGGTATTTTTAAGGCACCAATAGCAGGATTGGTATTCACCTTGGAAGTGTTGATGGTCGACTTGACCATGGCTTCTCTTTTACCAATATTGATTGCATCAGTGACGGCAACGTGCTTCTCTTATTTCTTCACAGGTGGTTCATCAATGTTTCATTTCCAAATGGATAACATCTGGGGGCTTGATCGTGTACCACCGACTATTTTATTAGGTATTGCTTGCGGTTTTGTATCACTCTATTTCATGCGCTTAATGTCATGGTGTGAGAATGGTTATGGGAAGCTCTCTTCTAAGCCTTATCTGAAACTTCTTGTGGGTGGCTTGGTGCTTTCTCCACTTATTTTCCTCTTCCCATCACTCTATGGTGAAGGTTATAATAGCTTGAAATTGTTTATTGAAGGAAAGACCGAAGCCGACTGGATGCAAATCATGAGTGGTTCTATGTTTGCTGAAAAGTCAAATTTCCTCCTGCTTTATGTGGGCTTAGTTGTCATGACGAAAGTCTTCGCAACCAGTGCAACAAATGGTGCGGGTGGTTGTGGTGGTACTTTTGCGCCTTCCTTGTTTATCGGTGGTTTTGGTGGTTTCTTCTTTGCTCGTTTTTGGAATATGCAGCAACTTGGTGTTTATATTCCAGAGAAGAACTTTACGCTCTATGGCATGGCTGCTGTGATGTCTGCTGTGATGCATGCACCTTTGACGGGTATCTTCCTGATAGCAGAACTAACAGGCGGTTATCAACTCTTCATCCCATTGATTATCGTGACTATCAGTTCTTATCTTACGATAAATATCTTTGAACATCATAGTATTTATGCTGTCCGTTTGGCAAAGCAAGGCAAACTTCTCACACATCATACAGACAAGTCTATCCTTACTTTGATGAGTATGGATAAGATTATTGACCACGAGTTTACATCGGTTGGGCCAGATATGGAAATGGGAAAACTTATTCATGCTATCAGTGCCAGTCGTAATGATTATATCCCTGTACTTGATGAGTCAGGTAAGTTATTGGGTGAGATTGATATTAATAAACTACGACATATTATCTTCCGCACTGAGCTTTACCATCGTTTCCATGTGAATCAGTTGATGTCACCACCAGCAGCGATGCTGGGCGTCAACGACCCAATGGAAGATGTGATGAAGACATTTGAACATACGGGTGCACAGTATTTACCTGTTGTGAATGTTGATAGCCAATTGGTTGGTTATATCTCTCGGGCTCGCCTTTATAGTATGTATCGTCAGTTTGTTGCTGACTTTAGTGCAGAATAAAACAGATACTTGCTGTCTTATACTTATAATCTCACCCCTTGTTTAATTCCCAAAGATAATGAAAAAAGAAAATATACGTATAGTTTTCATGGGTACTCCAGAGTTTGCTGTGGAGTCGTTGAAAGCATTAGTTGAGAATGGATATAATGTTGTTGCCGTAGTTACACAGCCAGATAAACCTGTTGGACGACATCAAGAACAGTTGCAGCCATCACCTGTAAAACGATATGCACTTGAGCATAATTTGCCTGTTCTGCAGCCTGTCAAAATGAAGGATGCTAATTTCATAGAAGAATTGCGCTCTTATAAAGCTGACATACAGGTGGTTGTAGCCTTTCGTATGTTGCCAGAGATTGTGTGGAGTATGCCTCGTCTCGGTACGTTTAATGTACATGCAGCCTTACTTCCACAGTATCGTGGTGCAGCCCCTATCAACTGGGCAGTTATCAATGGTGAGACAGAGACGGGCGTGACGACTTTTTTCCTTGATAAAGACATTGATACAGGTCGCATTATCCTTCAAAAGCCATTTGCTATCCCTGATACAGCAGATGTTGAATATGTCTATGATGGCTTGATGTATTTAGGGGCAAAGATTGCTATGGAAACTATCGATCTCATAGCATCTAAATTACCACAGGACAATTTGACTAATCTTGACTTCTCGACAATTCTTAATAACATTAGTGCTCCTCAATCATGTGAGGAAGCTGAACTTCAGCTTGCGCCAAAGATATTCAAAGAGACCTGTGAAATTAATTGGGACCAGCCAGCTAAGAAAATCTACGACTTTGTGCGTGGACTCAGCCCTTATCCAGGTACTTGGAGCACCCTCTACCCTATTGAGGACAATAAGTTAAAACCTTTAGTGATGAAAGTTTACAAGGTAGCAAAAACTCACCTGCCTACTATCGGAGAACCTGGATCATTTGTAGTTGAGAAAACTCATCTTTATGTTAATACAGGCGATTATCTTTTAGAACTTCTTGACATTCAGTTAACTGGTAAGAAACGAATGGATACCCGCTCGTTCTTGAATGGCTTTAAAGAAATTAATAAATATCGTTTTTGACTGAATAACAAAAAGTCATAGCCCTTAATCTAAATCTCTAAGTTTGCAATATGAGTTGCCAACTTAGAGATTCAGGTTGAACAATATACAGAATAGATTGAAAAACAACTAAACACCTCGTATTATAATAGGAGGTATTTATATAGGAAGACATAAATATGATACATGCAATGATAAGTCATGTATAGAATTTGTATGAATCCTTTTTAGCTTACACTTATATTTGAAACATCCTATATACGACTGATGTTTCCCACAACGGATTCACTACAAACCCTTAGATTTCTGTATAGTCATTAAATGATTTGATTTCTACGTTGTCATTATCTCTTTCCTCTTATCACTAAATATAAAATAAGAGAAGTTGTTATAGCAAAGCAATTCTCCAAAAATAATTTTCCTGTCACTCCTTTCAGCCATTTCAAGAATATAACTTATTCATTTACAGCAGTATTACACAAAGTGTTAAAAGTGACAGCAAATTAAAAATAAAATTATTCATATAAAAGAGGGTATCGCTTCTCTTCAATTGTAGCGTCTTTATCACAGTATACATCAGAAGAACCTAATAATTTCATATTTAGCCCATGTGTGCGCTTACAATGTTAAAAACGCATTTTTTTGCTGATAAAATTTGTTTTATTCCACTATTTGTCCTATATTTGCGAAGTGTTTTTCACTGATTTAGATATTCTGCTAAATCATTTTCGAGGTTGGTAGCTTCCTGCACCAACCTCTTTTTTATTATCCCTTATAATTTAGAGTAAGACTTGCTTGACAAGAAACAAATAATTACTTATCTTTGTAATGAATTTTAAACTTAATCCAATGAAACAATACAAACTATTTATCTTGCTTTTAGCAGTCACATTTCTATTTAGTTGTAGTAAAACAATATTACCACCTGATGATGAACGTGAGGAAGAAACAGAGAATCATTCCTCTTCAGAATCATCTAATGATGATTCACAGATATATACAGTTTCAGAATTTCTCAAAGGAGATTTTGGAAATAAAGGAGTGTGGGTACAGGGCTATATAGTTGGTGCTTGTAAACGAAGCATCAAGCAGGCAGAATGGGAACCACCTTTCACGTATGACTCTGCAATTCTATTAGCTGATGATCCAGAAGAGTCTGATCCAGAGAAAGTTATTTCCATTCAAATGGTCAACAAACAAATGAAAGAAGAAATAGGTTTAGCAGCCAATCCGCAAAACTATGGTAAACATATTGCCTTCTTCGGAATTAAACAAAAGTACTTGGGAATACCAGGGATGAAAAAACATATACTTGCAAGTGAATGGTTGGACGAGTGACTTTTTATATAAAAGATTTGCTCTAAATAAGAAAAATGATTATATTTGCATTCCCAAATAATTATATAAGTTAGAAAAGCCTATCGACATACTTCTACTTCATAAGAAAGAAAATTGAAAATGAAGAATCTGAATGAGATGACCGACGAGCAGTTGGCATTGTCATACATTGAAGGAAGCAACGAAGCTTTCGATTTATTGCTATCACGCAATCAATCGAAACTTTTTTCGTATATTCTATTCGTTGTGCGTGATAGGGATGCTGCTGATGACTTGTTTCAAGAGACGTTCGTGAAGATTATCACGAAGTTGCAACAAGGAAGATACTCACCAACAGGTAAGTTCTCTGCATGGATTATGCGTATCGCTCATAATGTGATTATGGACTGGTATCGTGCACAGCGTGCAGATAAGGTGATTGATGCACCTAAGGACAATGACTTATCAAATGTTGGTGGTGATGATACCGTTATTGATAACATCGAGTGTCAATTCATTAACAGCCAGACACTCTCTGATGTGAAGCGAATGATGAATCTACTTCCAGCGACACAGCGTGAAGTGGTATTTATGCGTTTTTATCAAGAAATGTCTTTTAAAGAGATTGCTGAGACTACGGGTGTTAGCATTAACACCAGCCTTGGTCGTATGCGTTACGCTATATTCAACTTGCGAAGAATGGTTCGCGAACATAAAGTAAGTTTGCAATTAACATAAGAATAAATAGTTCTTTTATTAACTATACAAAAGACCCTCACTCGTTTCTTTACAGTCTTGTTAAAACGAGTGAGGACTTCTTCTATGTCCTACTATTATCTATGCAGTTGCTTGAGTGAGTGGATAGTAGCCTTTGGGTCAGCTGCCTTAAAGACATAACTACCACTAACAAGAATATCAACACCAGCTTCAACAAGACGAGGTGCCGTATCTGCTTGTACTCCACCATCTACTTCAATCAGCGCATTACTACCTTCACGGTCAATCAACTGGCGCAAGCGTTGCACTTTTTTTATACTGCTTTCAATAAATTTCTGCCCACCAAAACCAGGATTTACACTCATAAGTTGAACGATATCTACATCACTAATAATATCCTCAAGAACATTGACAGGTGTTGAAGGATTAAGCGTCACACCGGCTTTCATACCAGCTGCATGAATTGCTTGTATTGTTCGATGTAAATGAACACAAGCCTCATACTGAACATTCATGATAGCTGCACCTGTGTCAGCAGTCTGTTGGATATAGTTCTCTGGATGAACGATCATAAAGTGTACGTCCATTGGCTTCTTACATGCCTTACCTACTGCTTCAAGCACAGGAAAGCCAAAAGAAATATTAGGCACAAAGACGCCATCCATTACATCCATGTGAAGCCAATCAGCCTCACTTTCATTTATCATTTCAATCTCCTTATCCAAATGAAGGAAGTCAGCGGAGAGAAGGGAAGGTGATACTATTATTTCCATATACATCTTAATTCAAACAGAAGGTTTGCATCTTCCCATTGACCTTAATAACACGATAGGTATAAGCTATCTGTCGGATAATATTAAGCGTCTTCTCAGACGGCTTAAGTTCTTCGGAAGTAAATATTCTAACCATAGGCCAAAAATAAGTTGTTGAGAGTTATATGATATCTAAACGCTATATAATAGATATTATTATATCTTCCTACAAGAATATTTTCACTTTATATACATTAATTTTATCGGAATACTCTTGTATCATTCCTCTATATTCGTATTTCCTCTAAATAAAAGAGCTTTTCTTTATTTCACAAGCGTATAATTCGATAATTTTATGTAAGTTTGTAGCGTAAAAGTATTTGAGAATTTTATATCTATATGATTATAAAGGTATGTGGCATGCGTGATGCCCACAATATTCACGAAGTTTCTCAACTTGGCATAGACTGGGTGGGATTGGATTTCCTTCCTAAGAGCGAACGTTATGTTAGTCAGATATCGTCATGCGCTGGTATTATTCCCGATTATGGGACTCTGTCTGACTTATCTACACATGAATTATCTCAAGAGCAACAAAGACCTACTCTTTGTGGAGTCTTTGCTGATGACATGCCACAGAATATTGTTACACGTGTTGTTAACTTCAATCTTGATATTGTCCAACTTAATGGAGAGGAAAGTATGGTGATGATTGATAACCTTCGCCGTACCCTTGATCCTGACATTCATGCAGGAATAAAGATTATGAAGCGTCTTGTCATTACAAAGCGTGAGGACATAGAGAAATACAAAGAATATGCAGAAGGAGTTGATTACTTCCTCTTTGATATCCAAGAGAATCTAAAGGATTGGAGCATCTTGGAAGCGTATGAAGGAAAGGTTCCTTTCCTTGTAAGTGGGAATATTGGTATCGAAGATATTGAGATAATCAAAGGTATCTCTCATTCTCAGTTCTATGGTATCAGCGTAAACGAGAAATTTGAGACAGCACCAGCAGTAAAGGATGTCACATTACTGAGGGACTTTCTTAAAAAAGTAAGGTAAGTCTATTGATTAGAAGGTTAATACACGAATGAAAACAAATTGTGTTATCATTGATAACTACGATTCTTTTACCTATAATCTTGTTCATCTCATAAAGGAATTAGGAGTTGACGTAACCGTAGTTCGCAACAATCAATTCTCCCTTGAAGATTTGAATGCTTACGACCGTATCGTTTTGAGTCCTGGCCCTGGCACTCCATTGGAAGCTGGTCTACTATTGGACGTTATTCATCATTATGCTGGTGTAAAACCTATCTTAGGCGTATGCTTAGGGCATCAAGCTATTGGTGAGGCATTCGGAGCAAAACTAAAGAACCTATCTGAGGTCTTTCATGGTGTAACAACAGAAACTACACAAATCATTAAAACGCCATTGTTTTCTGGTTTGCCTAAAAACTTTCTCGTGGGGCGTTATCATAGTTGGACCGTAGAGAGAACTAACTTTCCTGATTGTTTAGAAATAATAGCTGAAAGCAAGGAAGGGTTAATCATGGCATTACGCCATAAAACATATAACATCTATGGTATTCAATTCCACCCTGAGAGCGTTCTAACGCCAGATGGGAAAAAGATTATGGCTAACTGGTTACACATTTAATAAAAAATATTCTTGTACAGACTATGGCAAAAGCGGCAAGCTATATAGACGAAGTCATTGATGATGGAGCGCCTTGGTATGCAGTAAGGCTTTTCACTCTTAAACTTGAAGAGGTGAGAACCTACTTTACAAGTCATAGTTTGGAATGTTTCGTTCCAGAACAATATGTCGATGTAGAAGGGCGTGATGGTAAACCTCACTCAATTCTTCGTCCTGTTGTTCGTAATCTTATCTTTGTGAAAATGCCTGGAGAAAACATTTCATTTCAGAGAATTGTACAAGAGGCCAACTATAAGATTAGCATCGTAAAGAAAGCTAAGGATTCACGAGAGTACGCTCTTATCCCTCACGACCAGATGTATGAATTCCGTCTGATGTGTAATCCAGAGATAACGATGCGTAAGTTCCTCTCTTCAGACGAAGCACAAATGAAAACTGGTGACGAGGTACTTGTTAAGTTCGGACCACTAAAGGGAATGACAGGACGATTGGTTCGCTCAAGTAAGAAGTATTATCTCCTAAAAGAAATACCAGGTATAGGTGTGATGCTCAAAGTCTCCCGTTGGTGTTGTGTACCAATGGAGGAGAAATAAGTCCCACATTGGCTGTATCACTACCTATTTTATTATCACTCTCAGACACAGAAAACCTTTTCTTTAATACTTCAAAGATTCTAATAAGCCTTAAAAAAATCATTACATAATTTCAGATAAAACCTCTATATATAACGGCAAAATCGCATATTAAAAACGCGAGTTCGGGATAAGAAAAGGCTTGAAAAAGTTGGTAATCTCGTCAAAAATT
>CAUVDL010000006.1:0-67744 GCA_963550695.1 uncultured Prevotella sp.
TATGAAATTATGCGCTTAAGAGAGTAGGCTTGCAACTGGGTTTTAGGACTGACCCAAGAAAAGGTGCTTAATTGGACTTCAAAAGGGCCTTAATAAGACCTCTAAAGGGCATCTTTTGCAAGCCAATTAAGCGTTATCTACAAGCTATTTTGATGTCTTTACAAAATCAGTATGTGAAAAATTCGGACATTATCACCTTTATTAAGATAGTAAGGCCATAATGACTTACTTATATGAGAAAGCTTACCGTATTGTGACACATTTTAATCTATCACAAACAAAAAGTCCATAAACTCTTGTAGAGTCTATGGACTTATGTTTTAATTGCGATCGAGGGTTATGCCTCTGCAGGAGTCTCCTCTGCAGGAGCCTCAGAAGTTGTATCCTCAGCAGCCTGTTCTGCCTCAGCTTCAGCCTGCGCTGCAACGGCAGCAGCCTTCTTGTCTGCAACCTTCTTAGCAATAGCCTCGTTAACCTTCTTCTCAGCCTCGAGGTTCTGAGCAGCAGCAGCCTTCTTCGCGTCGGTTACCTTCTTCTCAACAGCCTCTGTAGCTGCAACCTTAGCCTGCTTCCAAGCATCAAACTTCTGCTGGCATGCAGCCTCGTCGAATGCGCCCTTCTTAACACCACCACGGAGGTGCTTCATCATGTAAACGCCCTCACCCTTAAGGATGTTACGAGCAGTGTCTGTTGGCTGAGCACCTGTCTCAACCCAGTAAAGAGCACGCTCAAAATTCAAATCTACTGTGGCTGGATTGGTGTTAGGGTTATAAGTACCAATCTTCTCAGTAAACTTACCATCACGTGGTGCACGAGCGTCAGCGATTACGATGCTGTAGAAAGCATAGTTCTTACGACCACCGCGCTGCAATCTGATTTTTGTTGCCATAATTCTTTAATAAATATTTTAAAGGTTTGAATTTAATACTGCCATCTCGTGACAGCGACTGCAAAAGTACTTCTTTTTTTTCTAACAGCCAAATAATCTGATGATTATTAAGGCTACAATAATTATTTTTGTACTACTACGGCTTTGTTATAAAAGCATTTCAAGATATGGTCAATACTAAATTATCTTACAGTAATATGGAAACACCCTTGATGCTTCTCATGCTTGATAAAGCATCGACCTTGTGAACGTAAGTCATTAAGCACTTCACTTAAGACCCATTTTAGTGTATCGTTTGTGACTGGCCGAGTAATGGAAGCATACTTATTGTAAGCTATATCAAAGGTTGTACCATACAGATGGCAGCTATTCTCTGTTGCATTATGATTATGCCGACGAAGTTTCTCAACATCTTCCTTTGTTCTCAAGACACTTGAAACTAAAAGTTTATTTATAGGTACACCCTTTGTTTGCAAACTATCCATAAAGTTACGAGCAATATCTTGAAGCAAAATAGCAGCACGTGGCACAAGGTATGGTATGCTATTATTCAACTTCTTCATATTATAATATGGATTACTACCAACATATACCAACTCGCTCTTACGCTTCTCAGCATCAGCACGATCAGCAACAGGCTTCACACCATAACGCAATGCAGCCTCAAGTTGTTGAGGCTGTGAGTCAGGAAAACTCTCTTCATAATCTCTCACACCAACGATTCTGTTTTTCTTCTGTGAGCCATCTGATGTAAAGAAGTGAGCCATCTTAACATTACTTGGAGTTGATTGAGCTTTAATCTTAGCTGAGTCAACTTTTTCCATGACATGCGTGCTATCACCATCAACTTTGGATAATGCTTTCATCCTATCATGAGCAATAGACGGAAACAATAACCTTATGAGGGCTAAAAGAAAAGTTATAGCAATGAAGCCCAATAAAAAACGATTCTTTGTTATCTTCTTTTTTTGTTTCATTGATACAAAGGTAATAAGTTTTTGCTGATTGTAAATTATGAATTAAGAATAATTTGTAAGTATCATTATTTTATAGTAACTTTGCGAACAAATATAAATTAGAAAAATTGATAGAGAAGCATATAGTTCTTGAAGATATAGACCCAGTGGTCTTCTATGGGGTTGGCAATGGTCACCTCCAAATGATAAAGTCTCTCTTCCCTAAGTTGAGAATTGTTGCAAGAGACAATGTTATTCGCATCTTAGGTGATGAGGAGGAGATGGTAAAGATTGAAGAAGACATTGAAACCATGCGTAAGCATGTGGAGCGGTATAATACCATTACAGAAGAGGACATCCTTGATATCGTGAAAGGTCGTAAGACAAAATCTGATGCGGTAAAGGACGTCCTTGTTTATTCTGTATCGGGCAGACCTATTAAAGGTCGTTCGGAGCATCAGCAACAACTGATTGATGCTTTCGAGAAAAATGATATGATATTTGCAGTTGGACCAGCGGGAACAGGTAAGACTTACCTCAGTATTGCCTTGGCAGTAAAGGCTCTCAAAGAGAAGGCCGCAAAGAAGATTATCCTTTCACGTCCAGCCGTTGAAGCTGGTGAGAAACTTGGCTTTCTTCCTGGTGATATGAAGGATAAGATTGATCCCTATCTGCAACCACTTTACGATGCGTTAGAGGATATGATTCCAGCTGTAAAGCTACAGGATATGATGGATAAACATATCATTCAGATTGCTCCATTGGCATTCATGCGAGGACGAACACTGAGTGATGCTGTTGTAATCCTTGATGAAGCACAGAATACGACACCAGCACAGATTCGTATGTTTCTTACACGTATGGGTTGGAATACGAAGATGGTCATTACGGGTGACTTGACTCAGATTGACCTTCCTCATGCAGAGAAGAGCGGATTAAAGGAAGCTCTTTCTATTCTAAATGGTGTGGATGGTATCTCGGTCATCAATCTTGATAAAAAAGACATTGTAAGACACAAATTGGTTACGCGTATCGTGAACGCATACGAAGCACACGATAAAGCTAACAAGAGATAGGACTCTATAAACATAAAAACAATGAAAGCATTAACAAAAACTGAATTCCATTTCGATGGACAGAAGAGTGTTTATCACGGCAAAGTACGTGATGTGTATGACATCAACGACGATCTTATCGTCATGGTAGCTACCGACAGAATCTCTGCATTCGACGTTGTACTGCCAAAGGGAATACCGTTCAAAGGACAGGTTTTAAACCAGATTGCTGCTAAGTTCCTTGACCTGACAACAGACATCTGTCCTAACTGGAAGTTGGCTACTCCTGACCCAATGGTAACCGTTGGTCTGAAGTGTGAAGGCTTTCGTGTTGAAATGATTATCCGTTCAATCCTTACAGGTTCTGCATGGCGTGCCTACAAGGACGGATGTCGCGAGATTTGTGGCGTGAAGCTCCCTGATGGTATGCGTGAGAATGAGCGTTTCCCAGAGCCAATCGTTACTCCAACTACCAAGGCTGACGAAGGTCACGACATGAATATCTCTAAGGAAGAGATTATTGAGCAGGGTATTGTTTCTGCAGAAGACTATGCAATCATCGAAGATTGGACACGCAAACTCTTTGCACGTGGGCAAGAGATTGCTGCAAAGCAGGGTTTAATTCTCGTTGATACTAAGTATGAATTCGGTAAGCGTGATGGTCAGTGCTACCTCATTGATGAGATTCACACACCAGACTCAAGTCGTTATTTCTATGCAGAAGGCTACGAGGAGAAGTTTGAGAAAGGCGAACCACAGAAGCAGCTTTCTAAGGAATTCCTTCGTCAGTGGCTTATTGAGCACAACTTTATGAATGAGCCAGGACAGACAATGCCTGAAATTACAGAAGAATATGCAGAAAGCGTTAGCGACCGCTATATCGAGCTTTACGAGCATATCACAGGCGAGAAGTTTGACAAGGCTGTTGAAGACGGTGATATTGCTGTACGCATCGAGAAGAATGTAAAGCAGTATCTGGCTTCAAGAAAGTAAAATAATAAAGACAAATTCATAATTTTAAGTTCTTAATTTTGATTAGAACTATTCATTGATTAATATCTAATATGCCCCTATAGCATATCAAAGAATAGTAATCATAATTATGAATTTAGAATTATGAATTATGAATTAAAAGAATTATGTACGAGCAGGAAAAGATAAAGCCCTATGATGGAGAGGGCGAGAAAGGAAAACTTATAGAAGAGATGTTTGATAACATCGCACCCACTTACGACACCCTAAATCATCGCCTTTCTGGAAATATAGATAAGGGATGGCGTAAGAAAGCTATTCGTCAGTTGCAGCCTTTCCGTCCAAAGCAGATGCTTGACATTGCTACAGGTACTGGCGATTTTGCTATTCTTGCAGCCAAAGAGTTGAAGCCAGAACATCTTATCGGTGCAGATATTTCTGAAGGAATGATGGCTATCGGTCGTGAGAAGGTGAAGGCTGCAGGACTGAGTGATGTCATTTCCTTCCAGAAAGAAGACTGTCTCAACCTTTCTTTTCCTGACAATACGTTTGATGCTGTGACAGCAGCATTCGGTATTCGTAACTTCCAGAACCTCGACAAAGGACTTGCCGAGATTTGTCGAGTACTGAAAAAAGGCGGACATCTAAGCATTGTAGAGCTGACAACACCTGTCAAATTTCCTATGAAGCAACTTTTCCGCATCTATTCTAACACATTCCTACTCAATTACGCTAAATTTATCTCAAAGGATAAAAGTGCATACGAATATCTTAACAAGACCGTTGAGGCATTTCCACAAGGCGAAAAGATGATGGAGATATTCCAAAAGGCTGGCTTTGCGAAAAGCTCTTTCCGCCGATTGACTTTCGGTATCTGTACGATGTATTTCGCTGAAAAATAAAACTCTTCTGGAATATAGACTTATACTGTTCTACTAAAATAGGGAGAGATTATTAAATATATTATCAATATAGTTTTGATTTCGTTTTCCTGTCACATTTAACATTTTACTTTAAACTACTGTAAAACAGATTGTTAAGCAACGAATTTGAATGACAGAAGTGACAGGAAGTTCGTTTGTAAGCGGAATATTATTCGATGCAACGGATGAATAAAATAATTTATAGAACAAGGTAAAGATATGGACAAGTATGGACTAATTGGCTACCCATTAGGGCACTCTTTCTCTATTGGCTATTTCAATGAGAAATTCGAAAACGAACACATCAATGCCCAATATATCAACTTTGAAATTCCATCAATAGAGGATTTCAAAGAGGTTGTTGATGCTAATCCTCAATTACGTGGATTGAATGTGACCATTCCTTATAAGGAGCAGGTTATTCCTTACCTTGATAGTCTTAGTCCAGAAGCTAAAGCTATTGGTGCTGTAAATGTTATCCGCGTCACCCACAAAGGCAATAAAACAATACTTAAAGGCTTTAATAGTGATGTAATTGGCTTCACACGTAGTATTGAACCTTTACTTGAACGCCACCATAAGAAGGCTCTTATCCTTGGTACTGGTGGTGCATCAAAGGCCGTCAACTATGGTCTAACATCGCTTGGACTGGAAACGAAGTTTGTATCACGTACGAAACGAGCTAATGTTTTAACCTACGAAGAAATAACACCTGAGATGATTCGTGAGTATAATGTGATTGTTAATTGTACTCCACTCGGCATGTATCCCAATACAGAGGTATGCCCATCGCTTCCATACGAGGCTATGGACAGCCATACACTACTCTACGACCTACTTTATAACCCTGATGAAACCTTATTTATGGCAAAGGGTCGTGAGCATGGAGCTATTGTAAAGAATGGCCTTGAAATGCTTCTTCTACAAGCTTTCGCAAGCTGGGAGTTTTGGGAAGGAGAAGAACAGAAATAAAACTTTCTGAAAGAAAAAGAGTAATAAGGAGGAAAGAGAAAACTAATCTTCCCTCCTTATATTATATAGGGTAAATCCCCTATCATCTCCCCTATCCATTCGAAAGGAGATTGGCGCATGAGGCTTTGTCTTAATTTTTCAATTCTTATTTTTAAGAATATACTCTTTTTGCTTCTAAAAGACGCCTAATAAGCTTGCAAAAGATGCCCTTTTGAATGCTAACTAACGCCCTTTTGAAGCCTAACTAAGCACCTTTTCTTGTCGCATTTTGCAACTAATTGACAATCTGATAGTTACAAGTAAAAAAGAATAACGGTTAATTTGAACTAAAATAGAGTTCATTAACCGTTATTTTTGTTATAAAATTTCATATACCTTGTATTGCTTGGAGGATTTACCTTTTACATACTTAGAAAGGTACCCTCGTATCTCCTGTTGGAGGTGGTGGTATAGGATCATCATTCATCTTACTGCCCATAATCTCACCACCCAATGGGTCATTAGGTATTGGAGCAGCCAAATCCAAGTCCTCTGGGTTAGCAAAACGAGTGTATTCACCACGGAAATTGAGCAGAACATCACCAGTTGCACCCTTACGATGCTTGGCAATAATAATCTGAGCCATACCATGAAGGTCGTTTCCGTGGTCATCTTGCAGAATATGATAATACTCTGGTCGATGTACAAAGAGTACCATATCGGCATCCTGCTCGATAGCTCCAGACTCACGCAAGTCACTTAACTGTGGGCGTTTACCCTCACGTGGGTCACGCTGTTCAACTGCACGACTCAACTGTGACAGTGCTAATATTGGAATGTTCAGCTCTTTTGCAAGTCCCTTCAAGGAACGGCTAATCGTAGAAACCTCCTCCTGACGGCTATTGAAGCGCATACCATTGGCATTCATCAGCTGTAAGTAGTCAATCATGAGCACTTCTATATTATGTTCACGCACCAATCGACGCGCTTTTGTACGAAGCTCGAAGATAGAAAGTCCAGGTGTGTCGTCAATATAAATCGGTGCACCCTGCATCTTTCGTATGTTAGAGTCGAAACGCTCCCACTCGTCAGGTGTTAGCTGACCATTAAGAATCTTGTTACCAGGTACAGAACAAACGTTTGAAATTAAACGATTGACAAGCTGTACGTTGTTCATCTCAAGAGAGAAGAACGCAATCGGTTTACGATAATCAATGGCAATATTTTTAGCAATACTAAGTGCAAAAGAAGTCTTACCCATGGCAGGACGACCAGCAATAATAACCAAGTCGGATGCCTGCCAACCAGCTGTTATCTTATCTAAGTCGTGGAACCCACTTGGTACGCCAGTTAAGCTACCCTTATTGTTTGCTGCCTTGAGAAGTAATTGATGGGCTTGTTCAACGACAGAGTCAATCTGTACATAATCTTGTAGCATATTCTTCTGGGAAATCTCAAACAGAGCACCCTCGGCTTTCTGCATCAACTCGTCAACATCCACGGTTTCATCGAAAGCATCAGTCTCAATCATTGATGCGAACTGGATAAGTTGTCGCGCCAAGAACTTTTGTGCAAGAATATGTGCATGATACTCAATGTGTGCAGAGGAAGCAACATTGGAACTAAGTTCAACGATATAAGCAGGACCACCAACTTCTTCAAGCGTCCCTTTATGACGAAGTTCTTCTACTACAGTCATTATATCTACAGGCTTCTCCTGCAGATTCAAAGATTGCACAGCCTCATAAATCTTCTCATGACGAGACTCATAGAATGTTTCTGGTTTGATAATCTCTGAGACAACAGTAAAGGCATCCTTATCAATCATAAGTGCACCTAAAACAACCTTTTCAATGTCAGTTGCTTGTGGTTGTAGGTGACCAAACGTTGTGTCGATAGGAGCCTGCTTACTTCTACGACTACTTTTATTGTTATTACTTCTTTCTGCCATATGGTGGCAAAATTACAAAAAATATTCCATTTCTAACATCAATCTTATAACCTTTTATTATCTTTGCAAAAAAGAATTCTTTAATTATATTTTTATTCTATGATTACCTTTCCTTGCTGTAAAATCAACCTTGGATTAAATATCGTTGCAAAACGTCCTGATGGCTATCATGATCTTGAAACTGTCTTTTATCCTGTGCCTTTATGCGATGCTTTAGAAATAAAGAAAATGGATGAGGAGTTTCCCTCTCCTACTCCTATTGACCTAAAAGTGACAGGCAATGTCGTAGAATGTGATGAGAGTAAGAACTTAGTTGTTAAGGCTTATAATCTTCTCGCACAGGATTACGAACTTCCTCGTGTTCATGCTCACCTTGTCAAGCGTATCCCTATGCAAGCAGGGCTTGGAGGAGGCTCTGCTGATGCCGCGTATATGATTCGATTACTTGATGAGCGTTTTCATTTGAATATGGGTAATGCTGAAATGGAACGTTATGCAGGCCAATTAGGTGCTGATTGTGCGTTTTTTATTCGTTCAGAAATAGCCTATGCAACGGGAATAGGCGATATCCTTGCACCTGCAGACAATGAGGATAATAACTTAGAAGGTTATTATCTTGCATTGGTAAAACCTGATGTTGCTGTCTCAACTGCTGAAGCATACGCAGGGGTGACGCCTAAAAAGCCAGTGAAAAGCTGTCGTGATATTGTTCATCAACCGATTGATACATGGCGTTCTGAATTGACAAATGATTTTGAGGCATCTATCTTTGTAAAACACCCTATATTGGCTGATGTTAAGGAAAAACTATATGAGAATGGTGCTCTGTATGCACAGATGTCAGGTAGTGGTAGTACTATCTTTGGTATCTTTGGACAGAAACCAACAAATATAAAGGAACTCTTCCCAGATATGTTCACATATTGTGTCAGACTCTAACATCAATCTTTACTCATTCATAATGGAAAAAGCATTAACGGTTTATAAAGCATCAGCAGGTTCAGGTAAGACTTTTACATTAGCATCAGAATATATTACCTTAGTGGTAAAGAATCCACAAGATTATAAGAAGATTCTTGCCGTTACCTTCACTAATAAGGCAACGCAGGAAATGAAAACACGTATTCTTTCTCAACTATATGGTATTGCTCATAAGTTGCCAGATTCTCAGGCATATTATGAGCAAGTGGTACAGAAGACTGGCTTCCCTGAACAAACGATTAGGGAGAATGCTGCTGAAGCTTTGTCGCTGCTTACTCACCATTACAATGAATTTCGTGTACAGACAATTGATGCCTTCTTTCAATCTGTATTACGTAATCTTGCTCGTGAATTGAATCTTACAGCTAATCTTCGTATAGACCTTAATGATGAACAGGTTGAGGCGCAGGCTGTCGATGAGTTGATTAATAGTCTGGAAGAAGGTGAAGAGGTTCTGAGTTGGATTCGCGATTATATCGATAAAAATATTGAAGATGACAAGGGATGGAATGTTATTGGGCAGATAAAGGACTTCGGAAAGAATATATTTAAGGACTTCTATAAAGATCATAAGGCTGAGCTTGATAAACGGTTCAAAGATGCTTCTTTTTTTAATGATTTCATCACGGATTTGCGTAGGAGACGTAAGGAAAGTCCTAAGAAGGTCAAAGAACAGGCTGGAAAACTGCTTCAGAAAATAAGTGATGCTGGCGTTGATACAAGTTACTTTATTAAAGGATTGTATGGATATATCACTAAATTGGTAGAGAATGAACCTACTGATGAAGGACCATCAACAAATGTCTTGAAATGTCTTGAGAGTCCTAATAACTGGTTGTTGAAGAAATGCCCAGCTGGAGAGAAAGAGCGTATTAGTACTTTTATTTCAGAGTCATGGTATGATGACTTATTACTATTAGAACAGTATAGGAAAGAATGTTGGAAGGAGTATCAATCAAGTAATCTTACGCTTAAGCATCTTTCTCAACTTCGTCTTTTACATGCAATCTCAGAGGCTGTTGATGAGATAAATAAAGACACGAATCGATTTATGCTAAGTAACACGCAATCATTGCTTAGCACTTTAATGAAAGATTCTGATACGCCTTTTGTTTTCGAGAAGATGGGAGCTTACTTGAAGCATATCATGATTGATGAGTTTCAAGATACAAGTACTATTCAATGGAACAATTTTCGCAAGCTACTTGATAACTGTATGGCACAAATAGAATCTCATAATCTGATTGTGGGTGATGTCAAGCAGAGTATTTATAGATGGCGTCAAGGTGATTGGAAATTGCTAAATAATATTGAGCATGAGTTCTCTAACGAACAAATAAAGATAGAACCGCTTGATACTAACTATCGCTCAGAAGAAAACATAATCCGATTTAATAATGCTTTCTTTACGCAGGCTGTAGTGCAAACTGTTAAGGAGTTGGAGAGCAATGAGATAAAAGGTGCAAGCCAATTGATAGAGGCTTATAAGGAAATTGAGCAGAAACCACGGAAAGATAATGGTAAGGGCTGTGTACGTATCAAGCTCTTTCATTATGATAAAAATGTAAGTGCAGAATATAAGGAGAGTGTTTTAAATGAACTAATAGATAATATTCGTCAACTTTTAGAGCGTGGATATAAACAAAAGGATATTGCTATCCTTGCACGTTCAAAGACTGTAATACCAGACATTGTTGATAAGTTTCAAAGTGAGTTTGGAGCAGATGTAAGTCTTGTATCTGACGAGGCTTTTCAATTAGATGCTTCGTTAGCTGTTAATGTGATTATTACAGCTCTGCGGTTGCTTACACATCCAGATGATAAACTAACAGAAAGCAAGTTGGTTAAGCTTTATCAGCAGCAAGTAATGCAGACAGATAAAGATAATAATGCTTTGTTTGTTGATGGGGGTAGGATTGAATTAAAGTCTTTTTTACCAAGTGATTATGTTGATAAGTTTGAGTCTTTATTAAGATTATCTCTTGTTGATTTAGTTGATGAGATTTATTCGCTTTTCAATCTTGGCAATCTTGAAGGACAGAGTGCATACATATGTACATTCTTTGATACGCTGAATGAGTATTTGAGAGATCACCCAGCAGATATTGACGATTTCATCGAAGAATGGGAAGACAGTCTTTCAAGTAATACTATTCAAAGTGATGAAGTTGATGGAATACGCTTGATAACTATTCATAAGAGTAAAGGTCTTGAATATGATAACGTTCTGATTCCATTCTGTGATTGGGAATTAGAGAAGACAAATGGCAATACTATCTGGTGCTCTGGTGATGACAAGGAAAAACCATACGGAGAATTACCGTTGATTCCGGTAGATTTTTCTAAAAGTATGTTGGGAACTGTTTTTGAAGATGATTACAAAGAGGAGCATCTTCAGAATATTGTTGACAACATGAATTTACTTTATGTTGCCTTTACGCGTGCTGGAAAGAATCTATTTATTACTGGTAAAAAGGCTTCTAAAAGCACTTTTACTAACCTGCAAAATGGTAATACGGCTAACGACCGTTCACAGATTATACAATTAGTTATCGATGACCTTGCTAAAGAATTGTCAGGAGCAACGCTTGATGATGCTGGAGATAAGGAGCCTATCTGTTTTGAGTTTGGTACTTTGACGGATTGTGAGGAGCGGGTAGAACAAGAGAAGTCAACGGAGAATCCTTTTGAGCTCACCCCTAAGACGCATAAGTTGAAGATAGTAACTTTCCCCCACCCTGTCAGTTTCCGACAGAGTAATAAGAGTCATGACTTTATTAATGGTGAAGATATTGACCCTTCTGATGCAAATCGTTATATAAAGGTTGGAAATATACTTCATCAACTCTTCTCTACTATTCTTACTGAGGCAGACATTGAACCTCGCTTGAAAGAGTTAGAGCAAGAGGGAATTATCTATAATGATGAGGTTACATCGAGAGAACTGCAAAACAAGATTGCCAATGCTCTGAAGAATGAAAAAGTGAAAGATTGGTTTAGTTCACGATGGAGGCTGTTTAATGAATGTACCATTCTTGACTATGATAAGGAGAGTGGAGATGTTTATGAACATCGTCCTGACCGTGTAATGACCGATGGAAAGGAGATAATTGTGGTAGATTTCAAGTTTGGTAAACCACGGGAAGAATATCATGAGCAAGTACAACGTTACATGAGTTTGCTTATGCGTATGGGTTATGAGAAGGTGTCGGGTTATATTTGGTATGTCGTTAGAAACGAGATAGTACCGACTCCTTTCCTCTCATTTAAGGAGGAGTAGCCTATATTACTATTTTATTTTATACTTAACAAGCGTTCTGATATATAAATTATGAATACATTTCTCGAACACGTTGCAGTTGATTTGTTGAAGAAATATGGTAATGACATGGCGCATATAGCCGTTGTCTTTCCTAATAAGCGTGCTGCACTCTTTTTGAATCAAGCATTAGCTCGACTGGCTGATGGTCCCGTATGGAGCCCAGCATATATTACTATTTCTGACTTCTTTCGTCAACACTCAGAACTAACAATTGCTGATCCTATTAAAAGTATTTGTGACCTCTATAAGAGTTATGTTGAGGTTACAGGCAATACGAATGAAACCTTAGATCATTTCTATGGATGGGGGCAACTGCTCTTATCCGATTTCGATGATATCGATAAAAATATGGCGGATGCCGAGATGGTATTCTCTAATATTAGTAACCTTAAAGAGTTAGATGATATTAGCTATCTTAGTGATGAACAGAAGGCAGAATTACGCCGTTTCTTCGCTAATTTCGACGATAATCCAGAGGGGCTTAGAGAACGTTTTATAACCCTTTGGGATAAGTTGAATGATATATATAATGATTTCAGGCAAAGACTTAGAGGTCAAAAGCTTGCATACGAAGGTATGCTTTATCGTGATGTGGTAGAGAATGCGAATATAGAACCACAATATGAACACTATATTTTTGTCGGTTTCAACGTTCTTCAGAAGGTTGAGCAGCTTCTCTTTAAACGCTTCTTAAAGGAAGAAAAGACAAGTTTCTATTGGGATTATGACCGTTATTATATGAAGTCAACGAATGAGGCAGGTAACTATATTCGTCGTTGGCTTGATATATTCCCTAATGCTTTACCAAATGATAACGATGAATTGTACGATAATTTAGGTAAAGAGAAGGAAATAAACATTATCTCAGCTCCTACTGAGAACTTACAAGCACGTTATATCACCGAGTGGTTGCGAGAGAATGAAAGATATAAAGATGGTAAGCGTACAGCAATTGTTCTTTGTGATGAACATCTGTTGCAGACCGTTATCCATTGTATACCTGATGAAGTCGATACTCTGAATATCACAACGGGTTATCCGTTACAACAAACCCCGATTGCATCGATGGTTACGCAGCTTTGGGCATTACAGACAGAAGGTTATTCCGTTCAAGAGCAGAGTTATAGACTTCATTATATAAACAGAGTGTTACGTCACCCTTATGGAAAGTATCTAACACCTAAAGTTGCCGAAATCATCGAACGGCTGAATAGTGAACGGCAGTTTTATGTGAAGCCAAAAGAAGGCTCAATCTTTGAATACCATCCAAGTGATAAGCAGAACCTACAAGCATTAGTTAGTTGGTTAGCAAAAACTATCCGTTTCATCGGCATGAATGGCGCAGACGATAAAGACCCACTCTTTGAAGAGTCTGTTTTCCGTATGTACACTTTACTCATACGTTTGTCTGAGCTGATGGAAAATGGTGATTTGGATGCAGATAAGATAATCTTTCGTCGACTTTTAACACAGCTTATTGCCACTACAAGTATTCCTTTCCATGGTGAACCAGCACGTGGTGTACAAGTGATGGGCGTTCTTGAGACGCGTAATCTCGATTTTGATCATGTACTTGTACTCTCTTGTAACGAAGGAAATATGCCAAAAGGAATAGATGATGCTTCATTTATACCTCATCTTATACGTAAAGCATACGAGTTAACAACAATTGATAATAAGATTTCCATCTACAGCTACTATTTCCATAGTATGATTCAGAGGGCAAAGGATGTTACTTTCCTTTATAATAACTCCACACAAGGTAGTCATACTGGAGAGATGAGTCGTTTCATTTTACAGTTGATGGTAGAGTGGAATCACCCAATTCATCGACTAACTTTGCAAGCAGGACAAGAGCCAATGCGCTGTGAAGCCGAAGAGGTTGAAAAGAATGAAGCAGTGCTGAAAAGACTCGATGAAATCAGTTATTTCTCACCAACTGCTATTAATACATATATAACTTGTCAACTAAAGTATTACTTTAAATATATTGCAGGTATAAATGAACTCGATGAAATCGATGTTGACGATGTTGATAATCGAATGTTTGGTAATATCTTTCATACTGCAGCACAGCTTATGTATGAAAAGTTATTGCCAAGAGAAGTCATTACTACCAAGAATATAGATTACTTGTTAAAGACAGGAAAGAGTACCCAGTCTCTCACATCAGGGAATGCAGAACTTACACTGGATGATATAGTCGACGAGGCATTTGCTACTGAACTATTTCATCAACAACGAGGAGTAAGAAAACATCCAAAGCTCAATGGACTGCAACTTATCAATCGTGAAGTAATCATAAAGTATCTTCATCAATTATTGCGAATTGATCGACGTTCTACCCCATTACGTGTGATTGGGCATGAGTTTCCTGTTAAACGCTCATTGACAATTAATGTGAATGGATTAGAGAAGCAAATCGAAACAGGTGGACGTATTGACCGTTTGGACGAGATACTTGTTGATAGTGATAATGCACGCCTGCGTGTTGTAGACTACAAGACTGGTGGTAAAGCTGCGGAGTCACTGAAATGTGTTGATGATATGTTCAATCCAAAGTTTTTAAGTAAAAAGAGTGACTATACGATGCAGGCGATGCTTTACAGTCTTATTGAAGCAAAGGACGATTCAGAACACAATCCAAATCATCGTGCCGTTAGTCCTGCTTTGCTCTTTATTCAACATGCAGGTAGTGATGACTATACCCCTGTACTGTCAATAGATAAAGAGGAAGTTACGGATGTCACTGTATATGAAGAGGATTTTCTTAGAAATCTCACGGAGAAGCTCGAAGAAATACATAATCCTAATATAGCTTTTACTCCAACAGATAATACTGATAGTTGTAAATACTGTCCTTATAAACAGATGTGTGGACGATAATTATAGTTATAAACGATAATAGGCGGTCATAAATGCGAATACATTTATGGCCGCCTATCCTATTTGTAGTGTTCTTAACCAATAACCTTAAACTTAGCAAACTTCAGTAGTAGCTGTTTTGTTCCTGCATTACGGAACTCAACTGTTGCCTTAGCATTTTCTCCAGAGCCTTCAAGGTTTAACACTTTACCAAATCCAAAACGTTGATGTTCAATCGTTACACCAACACTGAGTTCACCTATTGAAGTTACCGATGAAACCGAAGATAATGAAGCTTCATTTGATGATAATGTTCTACCGCCATTTGTTATTGCAGATGACAGCCGTTTGAAATTACCACCTTCTGCTATTAATCTACGTTTAGTACGCTCTGAAAATGGGTCTACAGCAGCTTCTGGGCGTTTGCGTTCGGTTATCTTTGGCTTTGGGTCAGCACGAAATTGGCTTGCAACAGGATTTGAATTCTGCCATCTTGAACCCATTTGACGATATTCTTGTCCCCAAGCTCTGCTACCAGTATATGCTTTGTTTGGCTCGTATTCACGAAAATTATCTTCTGAGCGATTACGTCCCCAAGCGCTTCTTGAGCTATTGTCCTCGTCCCAAGGCATCTTATGTCGTTCACCTCCAAAAGCACTATTTACTTCATCTTCTACATGAATCAGTGCAGGGTCGAAATCATTTAAGAAACGACTTGGGTTATCAACTTGCATTGATCCATAACGAAAACGATTCTTTGCATTCGTCAATATACAATGTCGCTCGGCACGTGTTATAGCTACATAGAGCAATCTTCTCTCTTCTTCTATCTCACGTTTTGAACTTGCTGACATTGGACTTGGGAATATATTTTCCTCCAATCCAACGACAAACACCGTTGGGAATTCCAATCCCTTTGCTGCGTGAATTGTCATCAATGTCACTTTTGGAGTGTCATCGTCTTCCTTATCAGCATCTGTGTATAAAGCTACTTCCTGCAGATAGTCTGTGAGGTAGACATTCTCCTCGCGTCCTTCTTCGCGTCCTGAATCAACAAAGCCCTGCATAGCCGACATAAACTCTTCCAAGTTCTCTCGACGAGCTAAGTCCTCAGGTTCACTCCCTGAACGGACATCAGCACTTACCCCACTCTCTTCAATAATCTCTTTTCCAAGCTCGTATGCATCTTTCAGTGCTACATTCTTAATAAACCCACTTATAAGCGTTCTGAAGGCAAAAAGCTTTGTCATTGTACCCTTGTTGACATCTAATCCATATTGTATAGGATTGAGGATAGTTTCCCATAGCGAAACAGAATTCCGTTGGGCACAATCAATAATCTTTTGAACAGTCGTATTACCAATTCCACGTGTTGGATAATTGATGATACGCCGGAATGCTTCTTCGTCATCAGGATTAGAGACCAATCGGAAATATGCGATGATATCTTTGATTTCCTTACGTTGATAGAAAGAAAGTCCACCAATAATCTTGTAAGGTATACCTTGTTTACGGAACTCATCCTCAAAAGAACGACTCTGTGCATTCGTACGGTAGAGAATGGCAAAGTGGCCATAGTCACAATCATCAGTACGTTTGATACGCTTCAGCTCATTCGAAACAACCATAGCCTCTTCCCTATCACTGTAGCAAGGCTTATAGAGAATCTTGTCTCCTTCAGCTTCTTTAGAAAATACATCCTTCGGAATCTGACGTTCGTTGTGTTTCATCAACGAGTTAGCAGCCTGTACGATGAGCTGTGTTGAGCGGTAATTACGCTCTAACTTAAAGAGTTTTGCATCTTCAAACTTATGCTTGAAGTCAAGAATATTGTCAATGTTTGCACCACGGAAAGAATAGATACTCTGATAGTCATCACCCACAACGCATATACGACGATGTATCTCAGCCAACTGGCTGATAATACTTACCTGTGCATAATTTGTGTCTTGATACTCGTCTACCAAGATATATTCAAACTGCTGTCCGTACTTCTCTCTAATCTCTTTGTTGTCACGGAAGAGTAAGAAGGTATAAAGCAGAATATCATCAAAGTCCATAGCATTTGCCTGTCGACATCTTGCTTCGTATGCCTTGTAAATCATGTGGATTGCAGGCATACGTGCACTTCGGTCACGTTCAATGGCAGCACGGTCTTCTGCATATTCTGCAGCTGTTATAAGATGGTTCTTTGCCATTGAGATAAAGTTATGCACCGCAGCTGGTTTATAGACTTTCTCATCAAGATCTAAGGCTTTTACAATACTCTTAATAAGTGAACGAGAGTCATTTTCATCATAAATTGTGAAATTACTTCCAAAGCCGATAGCCTCTCCTTCACGACGCAGGATACGTGCAAAGATGGAATGGAAAGTACCCATATAAAGATGTTGTGCATCTTTTGCAGTTGTTATCTGTGCGATGCGTTCCTTCATCTCTCTTGCAGCTTTGTTTGTAAACGTAAGTGCAAGGATATTCCATGGGGCTAAGCCTTTATTGAGCAGGTAAGCAATTTTATAGGTAAGCACACGAGTCTTACCCGAACCTGCACCAGCAATCACCAGTGATGGTCCTGTACAATACTCAACAGCCTCACGCTGGCTTTCGTTCAGTGCGGAGAGGATAGCATCTTCCTTATCTTGATTTATCATTTTTTTTTCTTTGTTTTTGTCAAACAGAATTGTTTAATAGACTAATATACTGTCTTTTTAATGCTCCTCTGGAAAAGCTGGTATAAAAGTCATCTGGTGTTCAATCTGTCCAATTCTCTTGCGCATATAAGGTCCAGGATTCTTTGAGGAGAAGCGACGTGGATTAGGTAATGTCGCTGCAATGAGTGCACAATCTCTTCGACTAAGTTGGCTGGCTTCCATACCGAAATTTTGTTCAGCACAAGCTTCAACGCCATAGATTCCATCGCCCATCTCAATTGAGTTAAGATAAACCTCCATGATACGTTGTTTACTCCATAGTGTCTCTATGAGGAAAGTGAAATAAACCTCCAATCCTTTTCTTACCCATGAGCGCCCCTGCCACAGAAAGACATTCTTTGCTGTTTGCTGAGATATGGTAGATCCGCCACGTAATTTCTTCCCTTTCTTCAGGTGGTCTTCTGCAGCTTTCTCGATAGCTTGATAGTCGAAACCATGATGTGTAAGGAAGCGTTGGTCCTCACTTGCCATCACAGCAACAGGCATTGATTTAGACATCTTTTCTAATGGCACCCATTCATGGTAAAGTTTCACAGACTCTCCTTTACCGATCTGTTCAAAGCAACGGCTAATCATCAGGGGAGTAAAATATACAGGGATAAAGCGATAAACTACTACCGCCAATATTGTGGAGATGAAGGTTAGGGATAATACCCATCTTATCACTTTAAAAATCTTCTTGAACATATTTAATGAGTTTATTACTTGCAAAGATACTAAATCTTATTTGATAGCAAGCGGGAAGAAGAAGTTTTTTCCTCTCTAAAACCAGCATGAAAATTCTAATTAATAAGACAAACAAGCTATCTATTGCCATCCAGTAAATATTCCCATAGAAGTTAGGATTGAGTGAGTCGATTAGTATATCTTTTTATTTTACAAGTACTTTCTCGATTTATTTACAGAAAATTGTTAACTTTTTTCTAACCCCTCAAAATCAACACATGCTCTTTTTGCTTCTAAAAGACGCCCAATAGGCTTCCAATAGGTGCCCTTTTGAAGTGTTACTAACGCCCTTTTGAAGTCCAATTAAGCACCTGTTATTTTATTCGTTTGTAACTAATTGGCTTTCTGTTGGTTGCAAACTTGCATTTAAACTGGCTTTTTCGCTTTTATTTGAGGACTTTAATCCGAATTTATGTAATGATTTTTCAGGGTTGTACCGACTTTTTTGTAACATAAAAATAAAAGGTTCCTCCGTTAAAGCTATACGCCTATGTGATAAGCGTTTATGCTTTTAACGGAAAAACCTCTATTATTAGTTTTGTTTACAAGTAGGAAACCTACTTATATTCTTACTTAATCAAACTGATAGAACGCTTGAGGAACTTATCAAGTGCAGCTCCCTGAAGCATACCATTTTGTAGCAATGCCAAGTCGATGAGCTGATGAACAATATCATTACCCTTAGCATATGCAGCAACAATAGCTTTCTTCTTATCCTGAAGTTCTGAAACAGTCTTCTGAGTGTTCTGCATATCATCCTTCTCTTCCTGTGTCAGTTCCTCAGCCTTCTTATTGTCTTGAGCCTGATGTAGAGCAGCAAGGCGTGCCTCCTGTCCCTTTAGTTCGCTGGCTACTGGCTTCAACTCCTCTGCTGTGTTAGCAGTGATATCGTCAAGCACCTTCTTTACTAATGGGTGATCAGCATTCAGAACGAGGTTATAAGAATCAGGCAGCTGAGCATAGAAACCCATTCCCTGCTGGAACTGACTCATTTCCTTCATACGGCGCATGTACTCGTTCTGTGTTACAAGAACTGGCTGGAAAGACTCTCCGAGTGACTGTACGTCAACTGTGAAGTCTGCTTTCTCGATTGTAGGAATCTGTGAACGGAAAGCCTCTGACAAATTGTCAGTCTCATCTGCTGACAGATTATTCTTTGGAGTATCCTCCTTTTGAATAATACGGTCAACGATATCAGAGTCAACGCGTACGTAGCGTGTCTTCTCCTGCTTCTGCTCAAGCATTGAAAGCAATGGTACATCCAATTGTCCACTTGCATCAATAACACTATAACCTTTCTGCTTTGCAGCCTCAATATAGCTGTATTGTTCTTCCTTGTTACTTGTATAAAGGTTTACAAGATAGCCCTCTTTGTCGGTCTGATTGTCCTTAATGAGTGTGTTATACTCCTCAAAGGTAAAGTACTTACCTTCGGTATCCTTGATAAGAGAGAAGTCCTTTGCACGCTCGTAGAAATCAGATTCAGAAAGCATTCCGTAGTTGATGAAGAGCTTTAAGTCATCCCACTTTTCCTCAAACTCCTTACGATTTTCCTTGAAAATACTCTGCAGTCTGTCAGCAACTTTCTTAGTGATATAAGTTGCAATCTTCTTCACATTCGCATCACTTTGCAAGTAGCTACGGCTCACATTTAGAGGAATATCTGGAGAGTCGATAACACCATGAAGCAATGTGAGGAACTCTGGTACGATACCTTCAACCTGATCGGTCACAAAAACTTGATTACAATAGAGCTGAATCTTATTACGCTGCAGTTCGATATTGTTCTTTACACGTGGGAAATAGAGAATACCTGTAAGGTTGAATGGATAGTCAACGTTCAGATGAATCCAGAATAATGGTTCGTCATTCATTGGGAAGAGAGTACGATAGAAGCTCTTGTAGTCTTCATCTTTCAGTCCTGATGGTGCCTTTACCCACAAAGGTTCAACGCTGTTGATAACATTATCTTCCTCTGTGTCAACCATCTTGCCGTCTTTCCACTCAGTCTTCTTACCAAAGACAACAGGGACTGCCATAAACTTACAATACTTGTTTAGCAGTTCTTCAATCTTTGACTTTTGCAGGAACTCCTTGCAATCATCGTCGATATAAAGTACGATGTCGCTACCACGATCTTCCTTCTCTGCGTCTTCAAGTGTATATTCTGGGCTACCATCACAGCTCCATTTTACAGCCTTGCTACCCTCTTTATAGCTCTTTGTGATAATCTCTACTTTCTTTGAAACCATGAAAGAAGAATAGAAACCAAGACCGAAATGACCGATAATAGCCTCTGCCTTGTCCTGATACTTCTCAAGGAAGTCATTGACACCAGAGAAAGCTATCTGATTGATATACTTCTCAATCTCCTCTGCAGTCATACCGATACCTCGGTCGCTGATAGTCAATGTCCCTGCTTTCTCATCTAAATTAACACGAACACTCAAATCACCCAACTCGCCTTTGAAGTCGCCTGTTGCAGAAAGAGTCTTCAATTTCTGAGTAGCATCAACAGCATTTGACACCATCTCACGCAAAAAGATGTCATGATCTGAATATAAGAACTTTTTGATAACGGGGAAGATGTTCTCAGTTGTAACCCCGATATTTCCTTTTTGCATAGCAATATAAATTTTAGTTGTTTTCTATTTTCTTCGTCGTATATAACAAACTTCGTGCCATGATATGAAAACATACTCTATATTACTCAACATACAGTAATAGAAATAGAAAACGCCATCTTGTTCTAAAGAGCAAGATGGCGTGTAAATAGTTATGCTTGTGTCCTATTACTTGATATTCTTAAGAACGGCAAGGAGGTGATCCCATACCATTTGAACTGTAGGAATAAGCAGACACTCGTCTGGTGTATGAACATAACGAAGTGTTGGGCCAAAGCTAATCATATCTAAATGCGGATACTTCTCAGAGAAGAGACCGCACTCGAGACCAGCGTGAATACCAAGAACAAGTGGTTCCTTACCAAAGATATTCTTGTATTGCTCAACAGCAACGTGTACTAACTCTGAGTTAGGATTCATCTTCCATGCAGGATAGCTGTCGTCAACAACAATCTCAGCACCAGCCAACTCGAAACATGCACGAACAGTATTGGTCATGTTTGCCAAATTACTCATTACGTTTGAACGCTGTGAAGAGACAACAGTTAACTTATTCTCCTCTGTTTGTATGCTTGCAACATTGCTTGATGTTTCAACCATATAAGCCAAGGCTTCATCCTGGCAGTTGGTCAATGGACCGTTGTCGAGTGCCTGCAAAGCAAGAATAACGTTATGAGAAATCTGTTTTGGCATAACAGGAGCAGCATCTGCACTCTCAAGATTCCATACTATAGCGGTATCAGTAACATGGAACTCGTCTGCAACCTCTGTGCTAAAGATATTCCAGTCTACCTTAATGGTCTCTTTATTAGCTGAAGGAACGGCAAAGAGTACCTTGCCATCACGTGGGATAGCATTGTGCATCTTACCTGAATTCCAGTAGCTTAAACGAAGGTCCATCTTAGCCTGTTCAGCATAGAGGAAGCGTGCAAGGAGTTTGATAGCATTAGCACGCTTCTTATTGATGTCATCACCAGAGTGACCACCAACCAGACCCTTCAAGCTTGCTTCCATAAAGAAGTAGCCTTCTGGTGCATTCTCACGCTCAAAGTTGAATACTGCTGTCGTACTATTACCACCCGCACAACTTACAAAGATTTGACCTTCATCTTCAGAATCAAGGTTAATGAGATAGTTTCCTGTCATGAAACCAGTCTCCAATCCAAAGGCACCAGTCAAACCAGTCTCCTCATCACGTGTAAAAAGACATTCGATAGGTCCGTGCTCAATATCATTAGAATCGAGGATAGCCAACTCATAAGCCATACCGATACCATCATCAGCACCGAGTGTTGTACCCTTTGCATGAAGCCACTCACCATCCACATAGGTTTGAATAGCATCTTTGTGGAAGTCAAATTCTATATCAACGAGTTTGTCACATACCATGTCCATGTGGCTCTGAAGAACGACAGTTGGAACATTCTCCATACCTTTTGTAGCAGGTTTAGAAATTAGAACATTGCCAACTTTGTCAACCTTTACGTCAAGGTTGCGCTCCTTAGCAAACTCTTGTAAATAACTAATCATCTGCTCTTCATGCTTAGATGGGCGTGGTATTTGGTTGATTTTAGCGAACTGCTCAAAGACACAAGCAGGTTTTAATTCTACATTTGCCATTTTTTAATAATATTTTTTTTTGTAATCTTGTCGTTTTATATTACCTTTGCGGTCAATATAAATGCAAAGATAAAGAAAATGTTTATAACATTATTGTTAACATTGTTAATAATTGCTATAGCCATGTTGCTTCTTGGAGTGCGTGTGTTACTCAAGAAGGATGGAGAATTCCAATCGCAACATATATCGGATAATGCTTATTTAAAAGAGAAAGGGATTCATTGTGTCATAGATCAAGATAAGGAAGCCCGAATTAGAAATAAAGCATATTAGACGAAATAATTAATTAAATACAATAGAAATGAAGAAATCATTTAGCAAAATGGCAGTGCTCACTATAGCAGCATTTGCTTTTGTTGCATGTAACAATCAGCCTGTAAAAAATGACACAACAGCAAGCAAGACTGAAACAACATCGTCTGATGCAGCTGTCAGTAGTCAGAAAATTGCTTATGTAGAGATTGATTCTATTATGAGCCAGTATACTTATTGGAAGGATGTAACTAAGCTTGTTAAGGCGAAAGAAGCTAATATACAGCGTACATTAGCTGGCAAGCAGAAGGCTATTCAGGCTGCAGCTGCTAATTTCCAACAAAACGTTCAGGCTAATAAGTACACACAGGCACAGGCACAGCAGATTCAGGCAAGTATTCAGAAGCAGGCTCAAGATGCTGACGCTTTACAGCAGCGTCTTGGTGCGGAGTATCAGAACGAGGTTGCTAAGTATAACAAGGCCCTTTCTGATAGCGTACACAACTACTTGAAGCAGTATAATAAGGATAAGAAGTATAGTATCATTCTTGCTAAGAGTGGTGACAATATTCTTTATGCAGATCCAGCATACAACATCACAGGAGAGGTTGTTAAGGGTATGAACCAGGCTTATAAAGGCATGAAAAAGTAATTTGTGAGTTTATAGTTACTTATAAAATAGACATAATAAAACCAGTCGTAATGTACGGCTGGTTTTGTTTTTATAGAATAGTATCATAGAAAGAGATAAAGTTTAGTCTCTTGTTTTGTATAGCACTGTCTGATAATCTTCTTTCGTTTAAGTTTGATATACTACTATTTTTACAGATATTAACAACCATTATAAACCTATATTTCATCTTTTTGCAGTTGTGTTGATGGTAAGCACCAATCGTGTTGAGCGTTTAATAGCTTGCAAATATGGCTTTGTTGTATTCAACTTGTTGTTAGATAAGTAGAAGACTAATACAAATTAAAAATAATCTCTTTGATTAAGTAGTTTACTTGTCTAAATAGATTCAACATTTGTAATTGTATCGTTTAATGCTTATGATGTTGCTATAATTAATGATTTAATTCAATTCTAACTCATGGTTGAGGAAAGCTACTATTCTTTCTTTTTGATGTAACAACATGTAGTGTTTCTCTTTCTCATCAAAAAGTAGCACAGCTTTCGTTCCACATCTTTGTAGTCGCTTAGCAGAAGTTGGGAGGTTATTAGAGCTATTATCTTTTCCTCCACCTATTAAAAGTACTTTTGAATGCGTCTTTTTACCGACATCACAGGATGTTGAAATGTATGTGATAGTCTTAAATTTATTATCAAAACTTCGTAGTGTAATGTTAGATGCACTGCCACCAATTCTTGTTTATCAATACAAATAGCAAGATACTTAACAAACGATACTGCCATGTTGCATAGCCTAAGATAGCCATGAACAGCAGTAAAAAGATAAAATCTTCTTCCTCATAATCCTTTTATATTTATACTTGTAGGTTGTTATAATGCGGTCTTTTTGAGAAGGTCTATGCCTTTTTTTGACATTTTGCTCTTTGTTTTATGCCCATTTGTATTGGCCAATAGGTTCTCCAGCACGGGTAACATGCGATTGAGGTTACCATATTGAATCATAAAGTTCCAGAAAGGTTCAAACTTCTTCCACCCTCCCATATAAAAGAGATGAGCCAATTGCTGCTTTATATTATCGTGCCCAAAGCTTGCCTTAAAAATATTACTCCATGAATAGAAGTTACGATAAGCCCACTCGTAGCCTTGTTTTAACTCCTCTGCTGTTAATCCCAATGTTTTGTACACAACCGTTCGGGTATCATACTTGCTCCAATCATAAGACGTAATACGTCCATTTCGTTCCATCTGTTGAAACAGACGCGTTCCTGGATAAGGAGTTAGAATATGAAATGTAGCTGTTGTTATGCTATGTTCAATCCCCCAATCAACAGTTCTTTGAAATACATCTTTATCATCATGATCAAGACCAAAAACAAAACTTCCATTAATCATAATACCAAGACTATGCAGGCGTTCAACAGCTGCTACATAATCTTTCGATAAGTTTTGAAGTTTGTTACTTGAACGAAGATTGTCTGGAGAAAATGTCTCAAAACCTAAAAACAAACTCCGCAATCCTGCCTCGGCAGCTTTTTCTATCAAATTACCATTGAGCACTGCTGCAACTGTAGAGGCACTCTGAAAAACTCTACCCATACCACGCATACCCTCAAATAGTTCTGATGCGAAATGAGAATTACCTAAGAGATGGTCGTCAAGAAAATAAAGGTGTCTGCCAGGAAGGCTATCGATTTCAGCTAA
This sequence comes from uncultured Prevotella sp., assembly GCA_963550695.1. Lineage (GTDB taxonomy): Bacteria > Bacteroidota > Bacteroidia > Bacteroidales > Bacteroidaceae > Prevotella. Next base: position 25,131 of record CAUVDL010000006.1, read on the forward strand.
GGCATCGTCTACCTTTCGGGTGTAAAACGATTTACCCTCACTATAGAAGGCGTCCTTATAGCAAAAGTCACAATGATGAGGACAACCACGGGAAACAACAAGTGAGTTTGGTACAAAATACTTCTCTCTTTTAATAAGATCACGACGTACAGGGGGAATGTTTTCAATGCTTCTCCAACTTGCTACATATCGTTTTTGAGGGTGTCCTTCGCGTAAGTCTTTGATGAATCGTGGGAATGCTTCTTCCCCTGGTCCTAATATAAGTGTGTCTGCGTGTTGTGCCGCTTCATCAGGAAGACTTGTAACGTGAAGCCCTCCCATAACGACATATACTCCTTTTTTTCTATACTCATCAGCAATCTTGTAAGCCCTATAAGCATTAGTAATGTAGACTTGAATACAAACCAAATCTGGTGTATCATCCAACTTAAGTTTCTCAATGTGTTGATCTTGTATCTCTACTTCATCATTATCAGAGAAATAGGCTGCAAGTGTCGCCAGCCCCAAAGGTGGGAAAAGCGAGTATTTGATAGGTCGCCAATAAGGGCTTTCTGCCTCTTGCAAAGCTGGTAATATCATTTTTACCTTCATACTACAATGAGTGAATGACTTTTAAAGTCTTAGGCTAATTAGACTAATAAGACTAATAAGGCTAATTAGCCGAATATCCCAAAGAGATACTTACTCAAAAGACAGCTTTTTCAATCGAGTACGTAGTTCTTCTGCTTGCCCTTTTCTGATAGAAAGAACAACTTCACAAGTATTGTCAAAAACTTGATTAACAATGCGAGGGTTCATTTCCTTAATTATTCGCATAACATCGTTCATCATCGGATAAGTAAATGTATATTTTACTTCCTCCTCTATGAATTTTTCTTCGATCTCGCTATTTGCTAAAGCATCTGCAGCAGCTTCACGATAAGCAACAATTAAACCACCAGTACCAAGATTGATACCTCCATAATAACGAATAACACAAATAAGTGTATTTGTTAATCCATAACTGTCAATTTGTCCAAGGATTGGCTTACCTGCTGTAGAAGATGGTTCTCCATCATCATTCGTTCGAAACTCTGTACCGTCAAAGCCTACCCTATAAGCATAACAGCAATGGCGTGCATCATAATACTTCTTTCGATATTCTTTTACAATCTCTAATGCTTCTTCAACAGAGTCAACATGATGCGCAAAAGCGAGGAACTTACTCCGCTTTTCAGAGTAATATCCCTCGCTAATCGCTTTCTCTTTTATTGTCTTATATTTATCGCTATCCATTCAATTTATGTTAATCTTGCATCAATCCAGCTTATGGATGACAAGACCAGAACGAAGTTTTGGCTCAAACCATGTTGCCTTAGGTGGCATAATCTTTCCACTATCAGCTATATCCATAATCTGCTGCATTGATACAGGGTAGAGTGCCAATGCCCAACGCATTTCACCACTATCAACACGACGCTTCAGCTCTCCAAGACCACGCAGACCACCAACAAAATCAATACGTTTGTCTGAACGGAGGTCTTTAATACCCATTAGTTCATCCAAAATCAGTCGACTTGAGATGTCAACATCAAGAACACCAATAGGGTCATTATCATCGTATGTACCAGGTTTAGCCACTAAGCTATACCAATTGCCATCAAGATACATAGAGAACTCATGCAACTTCATTGGACGATATTCTTCCTGACCTTTTAACTCAACAGTGAAGTTTTTCTCCAAAGCCTTTAAGAACTCAGCAACTTCCATGCCATTTAAATCTTTAATAACACGATTATAGTCAAGAATGGTCAATTGACTTGCTTGGAAGCATACTGCCATGAAGTAGTTATACTCTTCATCACCCTTATGATTTGGATTATTCTTAGCTTTCTCAGCACCTACCAAAGCAGCTGCAGCAGAACGATGATGTCCGTCTGCAATATAAAGACTTGGCATTTTCTTGAATTCTTCTGTAACAGTCTTGATGTCAGCTTCATCAGTGATTACCCAGAACTGATGTCTGAAACCATCGTCAGGTGCAACAAAGTCATATTCAGGTTTTGTTGCAGCATAACGTGCCAACAAGCTATCAAGTACTTGATTATCAGGATAAGCAAAGAATACAGGCTCTACATTAGCATTGCAAATGCGAACATGTTTCATGCGGTCCTCTTCCTTATCTCTACGTGTCAATTCATGCTTCTTTATATTACCTGTCAGATAATCATCAACATACGCTCCAACAACAAGACCATATTGAGTCTTGCCATTCATTGTTTGTGCGTAGATATAATAATGTTCCTTATCGTCTTGAACTAACCAGCCTTCATCTTGGAATTTCTGGAATTGTTCAACAGCACTATTATAAGCTCTTGGGTCATATTCACTTGTACCGACTTCAAAGTTAATTTCTGGTTTAATAATATGATATAAACTCTTCTCGTTGTCACCAGCCTCTGCACGTGCTTCTTCAGAATCCAAAACATCGTATGGACGACTTGCAACAGATTCAACTAAGTCTTTTGGAGGGCGAATACCTTTAAAAGGTTTAATTACTGCCATAGTATTATTTTTTTTAATTAATAAAAGGATTGAAAGCCACAATCTTACTTAGTAGATTAAGGCAATCAACCCTTATTTATTGAAAAGTTATTTGTTTACTTGGAATGTTGTATCGCCTGTAGCAAAGAAAGCATTAATCTGCTTTGCTGCAGCAATACCAGCATTATTATTGGCTTCAGCTGTCTGAGCACCCATCTTCTTAGGTGTAGAGAAATAGCGACCTTCAAACTTCTTGAAATCAGCATCAGCGTCAGGCATAATATCAGTTACAAACTTTATGTCTTCACGTTCTGTCATCAACTTTAAAAGTTCCTCTTCATTAATAATCTCCTTACGAGCTGTATTAACAAGGATACCCTTCTTTGGAAGCATATTAACCAAACGATAATCAATGCTCTTTACTGTTTGTGGAGTTGCAGGAACATGGAGTGAAATAACATCACAAGACTGGAACAATTCATCCTGTGCCTTACAAGCATGTACCCCAGCTGCCTCAATGGCCTCTGCTGGACAGAAAGCATCGTATGCATATACTTCCATGCCAAAGCCTTTAGCAATACGAGCAACATTACGACCAACGTTACCGAAAGCCAGAATACCAATTTTTTTGCCCATCAATTCGGTACCAGCTTTACCATTATAGAAACTACGTACGGCATATACCAACAAACCGAATACAAGTTCTGCAACAGCATTAGAGTTCTGTCCAGGAGTATTTTCTACAACAAAATTTTTCTCCTTGGCATAGGCTGTGTCAATAGAGTCATAACCAGCACCTGCGCGAACAATAATCTTTAACTGCTTAGCTGCGTCAAGTACTTCTGGTGTAACTTTATCAGAGCGTACGATCATTGCATCAGCATCTTTTACAGCTTCAAGCAATTCTGCTTTCTCTGTATATTTTTCAAGCAGAACAACCTCATGTCCTACATTCTTAAGTTCGGTTGTAATACCTTGCACAGCAGATGGTGCAAATGGTTTTTCAGTTGCAATTAAAACCTTCATAGCCTTAATATTTTGTTTAGATATAGTAAAGTTATCGTTCAGACTTAGCAAATGGTAAGTTTACCACTGCTAAGTCTGATGATTATAAATTTAGTGCTTTGCTTCGAATTCCTTCATTGTTTCTACAAGTGCCTTGCAGCCTTCAACGGTCATTGCGTTGTAGCAGCTCGCACGGAAACCACCAACATCACGGTGACCCTTGATACCTACCATACCTCTTTCAGTAGCAAACTTAAAGAACTCATCCTGAAGTTCGGCATACTCATCGTTGAGAACGAAACAGATATTCATGTAAGAACGATCTTCCTCACACTTAACTGTACCACGGAACAACTTATTGCGATCAATTTCACCATACACAATATCAGCACGCTCCTTAGCAAGTTTTTCCATTGCTTCTACACCACCATTTGCTTTAATCCAGCGAAGGTTCTCTAAAGCTGTATAGATAGGCACTACAGGAGGAGTATTGAACATAGAACCCTTCTTGATATGTGTACGATAATCCAACATTGTTGGGATTTCGCGCTGTACACGTCCTAAAACTTCGTCTTTAATGATAATGAATGTAACACCTGCCATAGAGAGGTTCTTCTGAGCACCACCATAGATACAATCGTACTTAGAAACATCAACTGGGCGGCTAAAGATATCCGAAGACATATCACCAATCAAACGAACTGGCACATCCAGATCTTTGTGATACTCTGTACCATAAATTGTATTGTTGGTTGTTACGTGCAAATAGTCCAAATCAGCAGGAACCTCGAAGTTCTTTGGAAGATATGTATAGTTCTCATCTGCTGATGAAGCCACTTCAACAACTTCTCCGAACATCTTAGCTTCCTTCATTGCCTTCTTTGCCCAAACACCAGTATTCAAATAACCAGCTTTCTTTACCAAGAAATTGAAAGGAATCATGCAGAACTCAAGTGATGCACCACCACCCAAGAAAAGCACTGAATAGCCTTCAGGAACATTTAACACTTCCTTTACCAAAGCCATAGCTTCATCCATTACTGGCTGGAAATCCTTTGAACGATGGCTGATTTCTGCGATAGAGAGACCAATTCCATTAAAATCTAAAATAGCACTTGCTGTTTTCTCGATTACTTCGCGTGGAAGGATACATGGACCTGCACCAAAATTGTACTTTTTCATCTGATTGTTTAGTTTAAGTTTGACTTATGTTTTGTAGTTATTATCAGTATTAAATATTGTAATTAGGTTTTATAGTCTACGATGCGAAGATACACTTTTATTTTTATACCTCCAAATAAAATATTATTTTTTTTATTAGCATGATATTATGTGTTTTATATATTCAATTAATCATATTAAATAAAAAGGTGACACATTGTATTATGTGTCACCTTACTTCTTCCACAACGGTACGAATACCCTTTATTTTTTCACCTTTAGTCAATAAAATTATTTCTTTTATCTTTGTGCGTGAAACCGCAACATAAGTAAAACGATCCTTTACATCTATCTTTCCAATCTCAAAAGATTTTACTCCTCCTTTTTTACAAAGGAAGCCAACGATATCCATTTTTGAAATTTTATCTTTCTTTCCTTTACCTATATATATAGTAGCCATACGTGGCTGAGCTGGTTTAGGTAAAGATGCTGGAATCTGATATTCTTCATGCTCATTGCTGACATACTCTGGTAGATGTTCTTCTGGTCCAAGAATAAAGAAGGTTCGTCCTTCCTTATCCCAACGTGCTGTACGCCCTACTCTATGCACGTAGCTATCTTCAGTTTCAGGGAAATGATAATGTATGATATTATCAACATCAGGAATATCCAATCCACGTGAAGCTAAGTCTGTACTAACAAGTATTGGTGCAGAGCCATTAGAGAAACGATAAAGGGCAGCTTCACGTTCACGTTGCTCTAAGCCACCATGGAACCAACTAACGGTAAAACCATTCTCTTTTAAGAATAAGGCTGTACGTTCAACAGAGTCACGATAATTCAAGAAAACAATACTACTCTTGTCACCCAAAGAAAGTAAGAGTTTTTTCAGCACTTCAAGCTTGTCTTTTTCAGGACTTGTAACGGTATAAAGACGAATACGATCAGGAATATTCTCTTCATCTGTACGATAATCCAAATGAACAGTTCTACCCATCGAAACAAAATTCGGAATTGTCTCAGACTCAGTTGCAGAGAGAAGAATTCGTCTTTCAATCTTTGGCAATTTACAGAGAATACTCATCATCTCATCTTGAAATCCAAACTCAAGACACTTGTCAAACTCATCAATCACAAGCCATTTAATTGTTTCTGCATTGATGTTTAACTTGTCAAGATGGTCATTTAAACGTCCTGGGGTTGCGAAGACTATCTGAGGTTTTACATCTCTCAACACACGATGTTCTTCCATCGTCGGACGTCCACCATATAAAGGCATAGAACGTAAGCCGCTACCCATATCTTTAAGTACGTTAGCAGACTGTAATGCCAACTCGCGTCCTGGAACTAAAACAACAGCTTGCAACTCATCAGATGAAGTATCTAACCGCTGAATTAATGGCAGAAGATAGGCATAAGTCTTACCAGAACCTGTTGGGGACATTACCACAACATCTTTACCCGTATGCAATACAGCGTCTGCCGTAGCTTCCTGCATTGCATTAAGTGTTATGCCAAGCTTACCAAGAATATCGTTGTTCATCTTTATTTTTCCTTTCTTATCTTATCAATTTCATCAAATTCCTTACCCATATTCAAATTAAGATAAATTGTATACAAAGGAGCTAACCATTTGCTCTTTGCTGTTGGAGCAAGCTCTCTGTATTTCTCCATATAGGGTTTAGAACGCTGATATAATGTTATTATCTTTTCTTTATTTGCACGATACTTCTGCCTATCCTTGTTTAATTCTATCGCCTGATTGAAATATGCAAGTCCTATGTTATAATAAGCATCTGCATAAGAGTCATTATCTTTTATCAACTGCTTACAAACTTCAATACACTCATTATATCTTCCGAGGTTCAGCAGTGCTGTACTCTTAGCAAATCTAAACAAAAGACTTGTAGAGTCAGCTTTTAAAGCACGTTCCGTTATTTCTAATGCCTTCTGATGCTCTCCAATCTTAGCATAATATTCAACTAATCGTGGAAAGAAGAAAGCAAAATTAGGATATTGTTCGAAACCTGCTTGCAATGACTTTACATACATAGCTGTATCCTTCTTGATCAAATATGCTTCAGCTTCATACTGCCTTACAAAGTTTAGCATAGAAGTATCACGCTCAGCCTGCTCTTTGAACTTCATAATCTTATCGGCATCGCTAAGCTTATACCCACAAAACATCGCCCAATAAGCAGCATGTGGAATAAGAGCATCTTTCTGCATATAATCATAACCTTCAAACAAAGGATAATTTGCTGACAGTAAGTAATCGCTATAATAATCGAAGGCTGTCATATAATCTTTTTTATGAACAAAATATGAGCCTCCATTAAAAAGATTAGGACGAATAGAGTTTAGGAATTCAGCATGCTTTGCTCTATATTTAGCACGTATTCTTCCTTTTGCATCTGGCTGAGCATCAAGAGAATCAAAACGTGACATAACATCATACAGCTTTCTTGTTACAGAAAAGAGAGCCGCCGTGTCATACTTTTGTTTCAAATATAATTTTTCGTTTCCCTGCTCATATTGCTTCGTTAAAGCATCACAGAGAAGAAGCCATATTTTGCTATTCTTCTTAGATGCAGAATCAACAAGCAAGCCACGAAGTGTGTTCTCAGCTTTCACAAGCTCTTTTCCCGATTTTATCTGATCACGCACTGTCTGGAGTTGCTTCTTCTGAGCAACACCAGTAAGCGGGAAGAGCAGACAGATGTATATTAAAAATAATTTTATAGACTTCACTTTTTAAAATTTGTTACAAGAGGTTCAAGTTCTTCAGCCTTAATTTTGTCGTTTAATATAGTATAATCCAAATAGAGAGGGCCTACCCAGTCTACTCGATTTCTACGTGGGTCTTTTGCTCGTACACGTTCAAGATAAGTACGTGCTTCTGCAAAATATTTCATATACTCATTATCTGACACTTCTTCCTTCTTCTTTCTTCGTTCAGCTACATCCTCACGTGCAGCCATACCAACAGTATTTAGACATACACCAATATTATAGGCAACAGGAATACTGCTTGGATCTATTTCGTCAGCTTGCTTGTAAGCATCTATTGCTTCTTCCCAACGTTCAGCATGCATAGCAATTTCACCTTTAAGAATCCATGGCACTGCTGAGTTCGTATTCTCTTCAAGAATTCTATCAATAAAGTCTTCAATATTAAATTTACGTGTAGGATTTTGATAGAATTTCATGATCCATGAAAAATACTTCTCATTTGTAGGGTCTGTGCGATAAAGTCGTTGTATTACAGAAAGGTAACGCAAAGAGTCCTCCTCTGTCACCATCTTACTATTCATGCACTGAGCTTTAATTTCTACTGCTGCCTGTGCTGTCTCATCGTATTGCATAGCAATGTCAGCATATTCATCAGCTTTTTCCAAGTTGTGTGCTTTTAGATAATAGTAAGCAATGTAATAAGCAGCAACACCAGACTCGTCAATATTATCCTTTACCAATGGAGATTTACGAGCTTTCAGATATAATTGTAAGGCATCAAGTCCTTCATTTCTCGTATAACTTCCTTTGCTGAAATATTTACCGGCATCAATCAACATTGGGTGCAGAACTGCAAGACGATTCTTATTTTCCTCCTCAAACTTAGGATTAACTTTTCCCTTTCGATTAGGCATTCTGTCAAATTCATCACTTTTCAATGAATATTCCACACCATCAACAACAGCATTGAAAATGGTTACAGAATCCCTATTCGAACGTTTCTCTACACGGGAGAAAGCATCTTTTGCAAGGCGGTTATAAGACTCTGCCTGCTGATAGGCTTCTTGTGCCTCTGCGATATTCCAACTTGTAACAATAGAAATAATCAGTATGAGTACTCTTTTCATCGGCTATATTTTAGTAACACAAAATCCCCTCTTATATGACTTAACTTAATAATTCATATAAGAGGGGAAAATTAAAGTCGACTTACTGCTGAACACCAGCAATAGCTGCAGCCTCCAATGTCTCAGGAGCCTGAGCACCCTTTACAAAGTAGTAGCAACCATAAAGTGGGTATGCCCATGAGCTCTTATGCTCTTTCATTACATCAAGGTTCTTAGCAGCCTCAAGATATGTAATAGCCTTGTTGTAAACTTCGTTAAACTGAGCACGTGCAGCTGGTGACAATACACCCTTCACAGATGCTACACGATCCTGTGCCTTATAGAACCAGCACTGACCAATAGATGCATTGATAGCAATCTTTGCATTATCATCCTTTACCAATTCCAATGCTTTTGAAAGGTAATCAGCAGCCTTCTCATATTCCTTCTTCTGGCTTGCAAACTGACCGAGCATTACCAACGCACCATAGCTATTAGGATTCTTTGCAAGAGCAGCGTTTACGATTTCCTCTGCCTTGTTCTGCATACCAAGTGAGCTATAGATAGATGTCAAAGTTGTCAATACGGCATCATTATCAGGATCTTGAGCATAGATACCAGCGAGCTTATCTGCATAAGCTACAGAGTCTTGGCGATTATTAAGCTGTGCACCCATAATAGCCAACTGCAACTGCTTAGCATCCTTACCACGGTCCTTGCTCTTTACAGCGTATTCAGCATATTTCTCAGCTCTCTTATAGTCCTTATTCTGATAAGCATAATAAGTTGCGAAGTAAGCAATCTCATTCAAGTTTTCATCCTTAGACTTATCAAACTTTGAGAACATTGGCTCGTCAGCAGAGTCTACGTAGCGAGCAAGATACTTATAAGCATTTGCATCATCCTTAGCACCCTGATAGAAGATACCACCATTGATAAGCTGAGCACGGAGTGGATAAAGCTCATCAGCAATACCTGTGTACTTAGGCTTAACCTTACCCTTTGCGTTAGGCATATTGTCATATTTAACAATCTCCTCAGCAGCATCGAAAGCCTGACCTACAGCCTCGTAGAGACCTTTCTCGTCAACAGGCTTATTTCCTTCCTTACCCATCTGCTGATTGGTTTGGTTCTCAAGCTGAACACCCTGCTCTGCACTTACCTTCTTCATAGCAAGTTGATAGAGCTTGTCATAAGCCTTTGCCTTCTCAGCATTGTCTGTAAGCTGTCCAATGTTTGCCTTCACGAGCTCAGCAGCTTCTGTGTAGCTCTGTGCTTTAAGAATTGCCTTCAGTGGCTCGCTGTCGCCAGCGAATGCAGCAGATGTACTGAGTAACATCAATGCTGCGAACATTAATTTCTTCATATTAGTGATCTTTATTAAAAGGTTTATAATTCTATGTTAATTCATAATTCATAATTTATAATTCATAATTTATAATTCAGAATTCATAATTTATAATTCATAATTTATAATTCAGAATTCATAATTATGATTACCGATGATTCTAAGAATTTTGGGACAAGTAAACTTGTTTAATTCAGAATTCAGAATTCATAATTCATAATTATGATTACCGATGATTCTAAGAATTTTGGGACAAGCAACCTGTCAACTCATTAACTTGTCAACTTGTCAACTTGCCCCCCATCATCTTACTCGAAATCAACTGGTGTAACCTCAGTATTATCTACTGATGATGCCTCTCCCTTAATATCCTCAGTGTTGTTTGGAAGTTCTTCGTTGTTTTCTTCCTCAACCTCTGATTCCATCTCAGAACTCATCACCTTACATACAGATGCAATGACATCGTTCTTTTTAGCGAGGTTAATCAGGCGTACACCTTGTGTTGCACGACCCATAACACGGCACTCAGCAACTGACATACGAATAACAATACCGCTCTTGTTGATAATCATCAAGTCGTTATCATCGGTAACGTTCTTAATAGCAACAAGTTTACCGGTCTTCTCCGTAATATTCAGTGTCTTAACACCCTTACCGCCACGATTAGTCAATCGATAGTCTTCTACCTGTGAGCGCTTGCCATAGCCCTCTTCTGACACAACCATAACAGTCTCGTTAACAGGATCATTAACAACAATCATACCAACAACCTCGTCCTGTCCGTCATCGTCCAGACGCATACCACGTACACCAGTAGAAACACGACCCATTGTACGGATATTTGACTCGTCAAAGCGGCAAGCACGACCATTGCGGTCAGCAATGATAAGTTCGTTATGACCATTTGTCAAGCGAACATCTACCACCTCGTCGCCTTCGTTGATATTAATAGCAATCACACCATTGGCACGAGGGCGTGAGTAAGCACGGAGAGAAGTCTTCTTAACGATACCCTGCTTTGTAGCAAATACTACGTAGTGAGAATCGAGGAAGTCGTCATCATCCAAGCCCCGAATACGCAAGAACGCATTAACAGAATCACCTGGCTCAAGTGATAGCATATTCTGGATAGCACGTCCCTTTGAGTTCTTATCACCCTCAGGGATGTCATAACACTTCATCCAGTAGCAGCGTCCCTTACGAGTAAAGAACAGCATTGTCTGGTGCATTGTTGCTGGATAGATATATTCGGTGAAGTCCTTCTCACGAGTACGAGCACCCTTAGAACCTACACCACCACGCGCCTGCTCCTTAAAGTCTGCAAGCGGTGTGCGCTTGATATAACCAAGGTGGCTGATAGTAATAACAACAGGGTCATTAGGATAGAAGTCCTCAGCGTTAAACTCGTGCTCATCAGGTATAATCTCTGTACGACGAACATCGCCATACTTCTCCTTAACCTCCTGCAACTCTTCCTTCATTACCTCCTTGCAACGCTCAGGATTATTAAGAATCTCTTGCAAATCCTTAATTGTCTGCATCAATTCCTCAAACTCCTGATGCAACTGATCAAGGCGAAGACCTGTCAGCTGTGACAAACGCATATCAACGATTGCCTTTGATTGAAGCTCATCGAAGTCAAAACGCTTCTCGAGGTTCTTCTGAGCCTCAGAAGGTGTCTTGCTGGCACGAATAATACGGACAACCTCGTCAATATTGTCACAAGCCTTAATCAATGCCTCCAAGATATGTGCGCGTTCTTGTGCCTTCTTAAGGTCAAACTGAGCACGACGGATGGTTACATCATGACGATGCTCAACGAAGTACTTAATGCACTCACGAAGACTCAACAGACGTGGACGACCAGCAACCAACGCGATACAGTTTACAGAGAAAGAACTCTGCAATGCTGTCATCTTAAAGAGCTTATTCAGAATGACGTTTGCATTGGCATCACGCTTCACGTCAACAACGATACGCATACCCTGACGGCCCGTCTCGTCATTAACGTTAGAGATACCCTCCAACTTGCCTTCCTTCACGAGGTCAGCAATATATTCTATAAGTTGCTGCTTATTAACTCCGTAAGGAATCTCTGTTACAACAATCTTATCGTGGTTCTCATCGCTCTCAATCTCAGCCTTAGCACGCATTACGACACGGCCACGACCAGTTTCATAGGCATCTTTAACACCTTGAAGACCATAAATATAAGCACCCGTTGGGAAGTCTGGGGCAGGAATAAACTCCATTAAACCATCAGTAGATATCTCTGGATTATCAATATAAGCACAACATCCATCGATAACTTCTCCAAGATTATGCGTAGGAATATTTGTTGCCATACCCACAGCGATACCATTACCACCATTTACAAGCAGGTTAGGAATCTTTGTAGGCATCACAGCAGGCTCACGCAGCGTATCGTCGAAGTTGTTGACCATGTCAACCGTATCCTTTTCGATATCGTCCATAACGTGCTCACCCATCTTTGAGAGGCGGCACTCCGTATAACGCATCGCAGCAGCAGAGTCACCATCGACAGAACCAAAGTTACCCTGTCCATCAACCAACTTGTAGCGCATATTCCAGTCCTGTCCCATACGCACAAGCGCACCGTAAACAGAAGAGTCACCATGTGGGTGATACTTACCAAGTACCTCACCGACAACGCGGGCACACTTCTTGTAAGGCTGGTTGCTAAAGTTACCGATACCACGCATACCGAAGAGGATACGGCGGTGAACAGGCTTAAAACCGTCACGAACATCAGGGAGGGCACGTGCCACAATCACCGACATTGAGTAGTCGATGTAGGAACTTTTCATCTCCTCCTCGATGTTGATCTTAATAATTCTGTCCTGATCAATTGTTTGATTTTCGTCCATTATATATTTTTTCTGTTATAAATTTCTATCGCTTTAACGAGCTCATCCCCATAAGGCTAAAATTGCCCACAATAGCCTTTATTTCCTTTCTGAGCCGTTTTCACACATTTTCAAGGTGTAAAGATACGAACATTTTTTGATACCACAAAGGGCTTATAACGAAAAAATGTTATCAGGACATATTATTTCAAGCGCTTTATTTCTTTTTTAGGATTTACGTTAAATCGCCATGACAGGGACAACATTACATATCGTGGAATACAATTATTCCATGTTTCTGTTCTTCCTTGTGCGTTCATTAAGTATTGAGTATTAGAGAGCTGACGGAGCATATCAAAGCCTTGCAACTTAACTAAAAGTTTCTTATTAATGAAACTGCGACTAAGTTGTGCATTCCATATCCAGTCGGTAGTATTCATTTCTGAGAGCTGATAACCACGGCGAGCAAACATTGTTAGGTCAGTTGTTAATTGTAGTTTCCAAGGCAAAGTTATTTGCACATTCATACCTATATTATAATCTCCTGCATGAATATTACTAAATCCCTCACGCTGGCTCTTTATAAGATAATATGTACCTCCGCCATGAAGTGTGAACTCATAGTTATCATCGGGACGATAATTAAGTTTCAAGACGTTACTTATCTTCCAGTTATTTACAATACTTCGTTGACTTTGTGTAGCCCCTTGAACCATTGCCATGTCAACGTTATGATTATAGTTAAAGGATGCTTGATTATCAATACTTAATTTCTCTTTTTTATCCAATGGACGGGTATATCCTATCCCTAAATCAATGCGATAATTACCATTTACGCTAATAGGCTGAACGGTTGAAACACCTGTTTGTTTATCAAATACAAGACTATAAGCCACAGCATTATCCGTCTGATGATAACCCGTATTAATGTTAAGGCGACTATGTTTCTTCCCCTCAAATGTCTTACCACCTTCTATGTCATAATAATGAATATTACGAAGCTGCGTATTACCTAATATGATATTCATAGGATTGCTGTCATCACGATAATTAACCATTGTTGTGAGGTCGGGGAATTCAGAATTCATCTTAGCTTTGATCTCCCATGTGTTACCCTTTAACCATATATTAGGTTCAAAGAATATGCTCTGTCGAGACACATCGTGTCGTCCCATGCGTTGATAATAAAGGTTGGCATGAGCTATACGAACAGGCAGCTTGACACTTATCTCACAATTCAAGAGTTTACTATGCAAGTCTCTATAGCAGAAGTTAAATTGATGACTATTCTGATACTCAGTAAAGTGATAAGTATTCCCATTATCAAGGACTGTAGCCAAGATGCTTGTGGCAGAGGGCAATCTATCGAACAAACTACTATCACGTCCAGAAATCTTATCAAGACGATAGAGTGGATTATCCGTTTTTATATAAGAATATGCGTAATTATACTCAGGTTGTAAGCTGATATTTCTAAAAGCCCAATTATAACTGATACCAGCTGACAACTTAAGGTTTTGATTAAGGCGGTTTATATATTGATTACGATAATCACGTGGAAGACTATGCTGTTGATAGGTCAAATCCTGTAGAGAAAAGGTCTTTTGCGTGTTACGGTTATAATTGATTCCAAAGTTCCACCTAATCATATCAGCAATAATGCTGATACCATTTCTATTTTGAAGATTAAAATCAACATTCCTCGATTCAAGGCTATTTGCCGATAGCATACGGTTAAGTAGTGATTGATTATCAGAAGTCTCAATACTACTATTATTTAAGCCATGACTATGAGTATATGAAAAAGAAAGGTTATTAATCGTATAATATTTATCTTTTTGGATACATAAATTGCTACCCGCTGTCCAATTATCAGAGCTTCCTAACGACTTATACCTGCTATGCTGATATGAATCTCCACCATACAAGAATGTTTGTTTAGATGAGTGAGACTCGTTGTCAGTATTTGTATGATTCCAAAGGCTACTAAGGTCGAACCAAGAAAATTCATTTCCTAAAAAGCGCATATATTGAACACCAACCGTTTTAGTCGTCTGCAATCCACTCCCTACATCTTGTGGACTCCATTCGCCATTGAGTGCCGCTCGCTGATTGTCGTTAAGGTTGTTGCTATTGGCAAATATTCCGATGCGTTCTTTGTCAGAGAACTTTATGGTTAAGCCACGTAGCTTATATCTGTTGTTCGAACCTGCACCAGCTTCAACGTTACCCATATAGCCTACGGCATACTCCTTCTTCAGCTTCACATCCATCACATAGTTCTTGTCGCCCATATCACGTCCTGCCAACTTTGAAGCTGCTCCCGACTTGTTGAAAACCTTGATTTTATTAACCGTATAGGCAGGTAGATTCTCCAATGCCAACATTGGGTTTCCACTGAAAAACTCTCGTCCGTTGACTAAAAGACTTTGGATATACTTGCCATTGACGAATATTTGCCCCTCTTTGGTCAGTCGTGCGCCTGGCAACTTGCTAATTAGTGCATCGAGCATGCTCCCCTCTGCAAGGTTGAAAGCATCAGCATTATAAACAATCGTATCGCCCGCAACAACCATCTTAACCTTTGTAGCCTTTACGGTCACTTCTGCCAATTCGTGCGCCTTTGCCAATCGTATAGGCTTTACAGATACAAAAAACTCTCGCTTACTCCTCAACACACAGTGCATATAGCCGTCCTCATACCCCTTAGCACTTGCCCGCACGATATAATTCCCAACCTTCGTCAAATTTTTAAACTGATAGAAGCCCGCATATTCTCCAGCCTCTGCAGGTGCGGCTATCAAGCTATCTATAACAACACTGTCTAAGGTCATCAGGTAAACCTTGGCACTTGGCACTCCAGCTCCCGTCATGTTATCAAGCACTCGCCCTTGAACAGGGATTGCGTCATCTTTTGCATGTACATTACTGCAGCAAAATAATAACATTAACAACAAAAGTAGTCCGTTTCTCATAAGATGTTTTTATATTTAGATTATATCAATGATAAAGATTGTTTAATGTGTTTACAAAGTTAAGTAATATCCTACAGAAAACGAAGAAAGTGAATGTAAAATACTAAAATAACGATTACATTTTAGGTATAGAATAGATTATTAAATCCCAATACCTTCTTCGTACAGAAACAGAAAGCAAGCAAGAATGTTAATATTTTTCCTCTATTCCAAATGTACTAAGGCTTAACTACAGTCGAACTAAGCCTTTACTGCCATCTAAAAGACGCCCTTTTAGCATGTTGTTAACGCCTTTCTTAACTCTTGTTAGGCGTCTTCTCCAACGCCATCTATAACTATCTAAGAACGAGATAGTTGTAAGAAAAAAAATTAAAAACATATTTTTCATCTCCCAACCCAACTACCCGCAAAATAATGTAAATATATTTTATTATATTCAACAAATAAGGTAGTTCTTTTACTCCAAGTAAAAGAAAGCCTACAATAGCAAACTTAGTTATGGAGTTCTAAAACATATATATCCGACCACACCGTTACATCAACAATCACAGAACTACCCTCTCGCTGAAAACGAAGAATATTACTCGTATGCTTCATGGGTTGTAGTCGATAGCCATGCAATTGAAGTCCAGAGATAAAAACATGGTAATATTCCTTGTTCCAAAAGACGACTTGTAATGCTCCTCCCCTATCGTCAATGATTGCTATACTCGAATTATCCTTCTTTGCAAAGAGTCGATAAAAAGGCTGTTTCTCTTGATTGAATTCGCCGTTTGGACCGACATGCCATCCCCAAAGCTGACGAGCATCGTCATTCACCAGCTCAGTCGGTATTCGTCTAAATCCGTATTTGCTAAAAAGAAAGGGTGCTATTGCCCTTTTACCCTTCTGCACCTGATATTGTAACAGGTCTAATATAGGGACTTGGAGCAAAGGAAGATTCCCCTGTGCAAGGCTGCACAGAGGAATCAATAAAAGGATGAAAAGACTTAAAACTGTCCGTTTCATGATAATTCTTCTAACTCTTTGAGCCAATTTGTAGACATAGCATCAGAAGGCATACGCCAGTCGCCACGTGGTGAAAGGCTCACACTGCCCACCTTTGGTCCGTCTGGCAAGCACGAACGCTTGAATTGCTGTGAGAAGAATCTACGGAAGAAAATGCGCATCCAATGAAGAATGACGCTATCTGAATAAACTCCACGGAAGGCATTCTGCGCCATCCAATAGATTTTTGAAGGGCGGAAACCACAACGAAGAACATAATAGAGGAAGAAATCATGAAGCTCGTAAGGGCCCACAAGGTCTTCTGTCTTCTGAGCAATTTCTCCCTTATCATCCGCAGGTTTCAACTCTGGTGAGATTGGAGTCTCCACGATGTCAATCAATGTTTTACGTACATTTTCATCCTTAGTCGTGTCGGCAGCATAACGCACAAGATATTGTATCAGCGTCTTTGGCACACTCGCATTCACGGCATACATGCTCATGTGGTCGCCATTATAGGTACACCAACCCAAGGCAAGTTCGCTAAGGTCGCCCGTACCAATGACAAGTCCGTTCATCTGATTACTCAAATCCATCAAAATCTGCGTACGCTCACGTGCTTGTGCATTCTCATACGTAGAGTCGTGCACCTCTGGGTCGTGATTAATATCCTTAAAATGCTGCAAAACAGAAGCCTTAATGTCAATCTCACGAATAGTAACACCAAGATTTTCCATCAATGCAATAGCATTCTTATAGGTTCGGCCCGATGTTCCGAATCCTGGCATAGTAACACCGACGATGCCCTTACGGTCAAGCCCAAGCTTGTCAAAGGTTTTGACAACAACAAGGAGGGCAAGCGTGGAATCAAGTCCACCACTGATGCCAATAATGGCTGATTTACAATTAGTATGTACTAATCTCTTTGCCAATCCGCTGACTTGAATATTATAGATTTCATCGCAAGCATCCTGCATATTCTCTGACTTTGGAATAAAAGGATGCTGGTCGAACTCACGTGTCAACGTAAACTCACGCATAGGGTTGAGCGGTGGCAAGCAATCCACGTGTAGAGCGAGTTCATCAATCTGTCCAGTAATACCAGCTAATCCTGAAGCAACAGGACGTTGTGCGTTTACAAAGGTACTATTGGTACGACGTTCGCTACGTAGATTTTCAATATCAATTTCAGAAATAACTAACTGTGGATCAAGTTGAAAACGTTCTGATTGTTTAACAAGTGAGCCATTCTCAAAAATCAGTGCATTTCCGCCAAAGACAACATCCTGCGTACTCTCACCGAAACCACTACTACTATAAACATATCCACAAATAGTGCGTGCACTCTGCTGGGCAAGCAGTGACTTCAAATAGGTATGCTTTCCAATGAGTTCGTCGCTGGTGGAAAGGTTGAAGATAATCTCGGCACCTGCCAAGGTAAGGTGATTGCTCGGTGGTGTTGGAGCCCATACATCCTCACAGATTTCAATGGCAAAGGTTGCACCCTCTGACGTGCGGAAAATCTGCAATTCTGGTGTCACAAGAATATTATTTCCAGCAAAAAGGATATGCTGTGGACGAAGGTCTTGTGAAGATGCAAACCATCGTTTCTCATAAAATTCGCTGTAATTAGGCAAGAATGTTTTAGCCACAACACCTAATAGTTTTCCTTGCTGGATAACCAGTGCACAGTTAAGAAGTAGCGCACCCACAGCAACAGGCGCACCGACAATGACGGTGATATCTAATTGGCGGGTAAATTCGAGTAATTCAATGACGGCTTGCTCAGTATCATCAAGAAGAAGCTGTTGCTGGAAAAGGTCCTGACAAGTATAACCCGTCATTGAAAGCTCTGGGAAGACGATAATCTCTACGCCCTGCCCGTCGGCAATAGCAATCTGCTTCTCTGTTTCTATAAGGTTGAACTTTGTGTCTGCAACCTTCACTGCAGGAATGGCTGCAGCCACCTTTATAAGTCCGTGTTTCATATTGAATGAGAATTATTTAATTGTTACCTGGGTAGCTCCGTAGCCGTACTCACGGAAAGAAGCATCCTGATAAGAATAATGTTTATATTTATAGTTAAGTTCGTGGATTATAGCATGACGCAAAACGCCTTCGCCCTTTCCATGAATAAAGATGAGTTTCTTACCACGATGAGCCTTATATTGCTCAAGTGTACGACGAAAGGTATCTAACTGATATTCAAGAATATCGGCTGCAGTCATACCCGCTGTTGTCTCAAGCAATTCGTCGGCATGAAGGTCTATGATAATTTTATCATCGCTGAGAATCTGCTTTGCTGGCTTCTTACGCTCAAATTTATAACGCTTGGCAAGTTCGTCCGTCTTCTTGTCAATCTCTTCTTCTGAAAGACGGCTTGGAGAGGAATAGCCCACCTTCAACTTCTCTGTGGCTTCGTCCTCACCTTTCCTTCTTAAAGGTTCAAACATCGGGTGTTGAACCATTTTATCCTTCTCTATCAACGTATATATCAACGCTGGCTGCTCGAAGAAGTCGCTTTCGTGGAAAGTATTGAGCTTATAGAATTTTACGGCATCAATCTTCACCTGAATGTCACAAGTTGGCTTGAGCACAAAAGCCTTATCCTTCTTATAGCTGTGAAGCTGAACACATCCCTGCAACATATCGTTGAGATCGGCAAGTGTAAAGTCTTCTATCAGCAGTTTCATATTTGGCTCTAATTCTCCCACTGCCTTCAAAACCCATTTCTCGTCCTGCTTTAAGGCGTATGAGAAGTGAACGTAATAATTAGAGTCATTAACAAGATAAGACTTGAAGTGTGTCGTCGTCAGATTCTTTATATCTGTTGGTGTAAAAGCTAAATAGACAGACAATTCATCACCACCCACACGTTCTCTTACTGGAGCTTCAAAGTTAACGGAAGGGTCATCATCGGGTTCAACATCTACGCTAACATCGCGCCAATCTTCCCCTATTTCCTCTTCTTCTACCCCTGAAGCTGTCAATCGTTGCTTAATGCTACGATTGTCCTCGCCTTTCTCCATCTTGCGTTGCTGCTGATCAATACGAAGCTTCGCACGATCGGTAGCGGCATCCTCTACGACAACAACCTCGCTGGCTACTGTTGGAATCTGAAAACCATCTTCATCTTCGACCAAAACGATTTTACCTTTGAATCCAGCGATGACACCACCACCTGTAGAACTCAAAAATCTAACTTTATCTCCTATTTTCATTTTTTCTTCTTAATGTTTATAAAGAATGCAACCAATATCTTATAATTAGTTGCATTTCCTCCCTCTTTTAAATGCCAAATTTATAAACCCTCACGCTGAGGAAAAATACTATGGTATCAATAATGAAGAATCTCCATAGCTAAGGAAGCGGAAGTCATGACTGAGGGCATAATCGTAAACCTTACGCCAATCGCCCTTCAAGAAAGCACTCACTAGCAACAAGAGCGTTGATTGTGGCTGATGGAAATTGGTTACGAGTGCCTTAACAATCTTGTAAGTATAGCCTGGGGCAATGATAATCTGTGTACTTGAATGTAACACGTTTAATCCGTCTTTATCCAAATAAGCAAGTAAATGACGAATAGAATCCTCTGCTGTTATCACCTTACCATCAACTTCTACCAGTCCCTCTGCATTATGTGGCAAGTCGTATGGCTCCCACTGATTGACATGAAGGTCCTTCTCTATCGTATTTGGAGATAACACTAACTTTACGCCCATATAATAAAGGCTTTCCAGTGTTCTCACACTTGTCGTTCCTACAGCAACAGCATGGCAATTATGCTTCAGAAGTTTCTCTAAGGTCTGACGACGAACGACAACAAACTCTGTATGCATGCTGTGCCCTTCTATCTCTTGACTCTTCACTGGCTTGAAGGTTCCTGCACCCACATGAAGTGTAAGTTCCTCACGGTCAACACCATGTTCGTCCAAAGCTTTCAGTACTTTATCGGTAAAGTGAAGTCCAGCTGTAGGTGCTGCCACCGAGCCCTTAATCTTTGAATATACTGTTTGATACGTTTCCTTATCACTTTCCTCTGTCGCACGGTTAAGATACGGAGGGATTGGCAATTCACCTACGACTTCAAGAATTTCAGCAAATGAAATGTTTGAATTATCCCACTCAAATTGAATCCAATGATTAGTTCCACCAGCTTGCTCCTGCACCTTACTGCGGTCCATTGTCGCTGTGAGTGTCAACTTTTGCCCCTTGATTTCAAATGCACGTTTTAATGTACCTTCCTTCCACTTCTTAAGATTGCCAACCATACAAAGCCACGCACACTCGTGATTTGTCTGAAACATCAACTCATAATCCGTTGGCTGTGCTGGTTCCATTAGAAAAACCTCTATAAGTGCACCTGTCTCCTTGCGAAAGTGCATACGTGCTTGAATAACTTTCGTATTATTGAAAACCATCAACGCTCCCTTAGGCAAATATTCAGGAAGATTATAAAAAATGTCCTCCGATACTTCACCATGCTTATAAAGCAAAAGCTTGCTATGGTCGCGCTCTGTCAACGGAAACTTGGCGATGCGCTCATCAGGGAGTGGATAGTTGTAATCAGAAATGCTAATATGTTTTGTATCTTCAGACATAACTTTATTTTATATGGATAAGACGGCCCGAAAAGCCGCATAAATGAATGACAATATAAGTACACAAATAACAACATCAATATCTGCAAAGCTATAACCTGTTCGCGTATACTTTGTCGAAATATAGTGTAATTTGTCGCTAAACCGAATATAAATGCGAAGGTATAAAAAATAAATGAAAATAGCGACGCTTGAGCCAAATATCATTCCTACAAGTACATCAGAAGGATAATGAACGCCAAGATAAGGACGTGTTAGTGACACCATAATACTCCATGCTATCATCAAAATAGAAAAGATGCGGTCACGTACCAATAAACAGAAGAATACAGCAACCACAAAGGCATTGGCGGTATGGGAAGAGAAGAAACTATAACCGCTGGCTGTATAGTGATTTACTGCCATAACAATCCCTTGTAAATCAGAATTGTTAAGAGGACGTGGTCGGGCTACAAATGGCTTGACAATACCAAGATTTATACCATTAACGATAAGAAGCCCCAACGCCACAGCTCCAATAACAAGCATTATCTTTTGCCAATTCTCATTATTCTTTATAACCAAATAAAGTAAAGACGCATAAAGAGGAATCCATGTAAAAGCATTGGTCACCGTAAGAACAAAATAATCAATAAAAAGGTTATCGCCTCCATTGAAAGCGAGTAAAATTAATTTATCAAGTTCTCTTAATACGTCTAAATTCATTGTTTGGATTCTATAAGAAACTCTCTGTCAAGTTGTCGTTTATATAGCTTCAACATTTTCAGCCTTAATCCAACCCTGACGGCCATCACTCAACTTAATTTCCGTCCACTGGCTCATACTATTATCAGTAATTCTGACTTTAGAACCTTCATGAAGGATAAAGGCTTCAGCAGACTTCTGGTCAGGCGTCTTTCTTACAACTGCCGATGGTGTCATAATAATACCATGTGATTCAGAATCTAACAAATAGACCTGTTGTATAGCAAAGAATGTATTGATAATGAAGAAAAGAAAAAAGACGGGCAATACTACCTTTGACAACTTCCTAAGGAATTCAATATCAACAAACAAGTATACAACAAGTGCTAAAAGCGAAACAAATAGACAAATAAGACTGAGAATCGCCCACATATCAACGCTAAGGAAATTAACAAGTGCTTTATACCATGTTA
Organism: uncultured Prevotella sp.; assembly: GCA_963550695.1. GTDB lineage: Bacteria > Bacteroidota > Bacteroidia > Bacteroidales > Bacteroidaceae > Prevotella. Next base: position 47,594 of record CAUVDL010000006.1, read on the forward strand.
TAAAAAACATTTCTGGCTCTGGTGTTAAATTATCAATTGTCTTTGATTGTGCCAACTGAAGGTTGAAACGAATATCCTCATCGCTTGGAGCAAGACGCTGTGCACGCTCATATGATAACACTGCATGTGGGATGTTATCAAGGCGATAATAGCTATTGCCAAGATTATAATATAAGGCAGCAGATTCTCCCTGCTTCAACAGTTTCTCATAACCTTTAACAGCTTGCATGTAATTTCCTTTTTGATATAGCTTGTCGACATCAGCCTTTGTTTGTGCTGACAACTGCAAAGAAAAAATAGTCATACAGATGACAAAGAAGAAGAAATTAAAAGTCTTCTTGCTTGATGGCTTTAATTTCTTAACCGCTTCTTCCATATCAGCTATTGCCTTCATTGCTGCATCAAGTGTTCGTTTCATATTACCTTTCTCATCTCCAGGAGCGTAACGCTCATATTCACATTCATCAATAGCAGCAATGTAGTTATCAATCACATCGAATGGTACATTGATTTTACTAAACTGCTCACTAATATTATCACGTGATAACAATTCAACAGGAAGGTTGAGTTTATCACTTGCATAACCCCATAATGTCTTCAAAACTTCATCATAGAAATCGAGATTTTTATTCTTTTGCATTAAAAGTTCTGCAGCATGTAAACGACTGGAAGCAACACGATTGGCGTTTTTTCCACGTTTTAATACCATATCCACACGATGCGCAAAGCGATCACGATAGTAGAATGATAACACTCCCCCTACTCCTAATAGCAAAAGAAGGATTATATAATATGTCACAGAACCAAAGAAGAAGTTACCAACTTTATCAAGTGAACTATCGCTTATCTTCAAAGGTAAAATATCTTCATTTGGTAAATCAACAGAAAGAATATCTTTTGAAGAACCGTCACCTCTTGACACTTTTAAATCCATCGGCTCTGTCTGCAGCGTCACATATTTCTTCTGCGCTAAGTCATAGTAGCAGAACTTTACTGGAGGAATGGCAACAAGTCCTTCCTGATGAGGGATTACGACCTGATCATAGACCATGTTACCCTCTGCACCTTTTGTTGTCAACTGGGTCTTATCAGTTGTCTTTACATCGAATACTTCGAAGCCCTTAGGAATCTGAATAATAGGTTTCTTTATCAACTTCAAGTTTCCTACTCCACTTACAACAACGCGAATCGTAAGTGGATTACCAGCCTTTATCTCTTTCTTATTTAATTGTGCAGAAAGATTGAAATGACCAACACCACCAGAAAAATCTGTAGGACGATTAGGCAAAGGTAACACCTTAACAGCTAATCCTGGTGCTACAATATCTTTCTTAAAATTTGTACTACCACCATCAATACCAAAGGCTTCAAATGGATTAAAGCCATTAGACTCTTGTATTATACCATGAAAAGTCAATGGTGGAACCTGTAAAGTACCTGTCATTTGTGGATACATTACATACTGGCTCCATGTAACACAATTATATAAACGCTTACCTATACGCTCCTTATGAAAAGTTTTTTGTTGTGGCAAGTCAATTTCTTGCACATGAAAACCAACTAAATCAGGCATCTTACCAATAAGCTGGCGTAAGTTCTTTGTTGTATAAACTTTGTATGTAAGTAAAACTGGCTCCTGTTCATAGACAGTAGTCTTATTAGCACTGACCTTAATAAACAAATCGTTAGCAGTCATCTTTGCAGCTGCAGCACGAGAGTCTGTACGTGAATCATAATATCCACCACTTGTAGTACTATGAGACCCTGTTGTAGCTATTATTTTAACTGGGGTTGATGCAAGTTCCTGATCATTAACAAAAATATGAGCAGGACCAATATTTACATTTCCCTTCTTAGTTGCTATAAAAACATATGTAAATGATACAGAAGAAGAACTACTTGCATGCCCATCAATAAATTGATAATTTGATTGCGAAGAAGTTGCAGGACCAAACACTTTCTCAAGACCACTTGATAATCTCCCCAATTGAAATCTACGAACATCTTGGGTATAAACAATGTATTCAACTTGAAACTCCTCTCCTACAGTCACTTGTTTCGGTGCAGACACACGAACACGTTGTGCTTGTAAGAAATAAACACTCATTAGTGACAGAAATAAAATTATATATCGTTTCATATCTTCTATATTACCAGTTTTTATCAAGTTTTTTATCAGAAGGTTGGCGCATAACCCTTGATAAACGCTCTTGGGTTTCTTTCTCTTGCTGTTTAACAGCATTAAGAAGTTGCTCAGCGTTATCTTTGCTCATGCCTTGGTCTTTCTGTTGTTTATTCTTATGATTATTTTTTTGATTATTATTCTTTTGATTCTGATTTCGAGGCTGTTTCTTTTTCTTATCTTTATTCTTATCAGACTTATTTTTATCATTATTAGATGATTGTTGATTTTGTTGCTGCTGTTTCTGCTTACGCTTACACAACTCTAAGTTATATCGAGCATTCTTATGGTTAGGATTACTACGCAAAGCACTCTTATAAGCTTCTATGGCCTTTTCATAATTTTGCTCATCTTGCAGGATTGTACCAAGGTTATTATAACTGCTTGAGAGACGAACTGGGTCTTTTTCTAACTTTGCAGCATTATCATACATCTTCTTTGCTTCCTCATTCTTTTTTTGTGCTTGTAGGCTTCTGCCCAAATTATAATTAGCAATCGCATTGTTACCATCTTTATCAATAGCTTTACGATAAAGGATTTCCGCCTGTGCATAATTCTTAGAAGAGAAAAGCTTATTTCCCTCTCTTATGAGTTGATTAGCTGTTTGTGCATTACAGCCGACAAACACCAACAACATACATATTATGATATAAAGTCGTTTTTCCATACCTTTTACCAACGTCTTTTTCTTTCAAGTAATAAGACATCTGCAAGCAATAAAATGACAGCAAGCAATGCTAATGCCTGAAATTGTTCATCAAAGTCGCTGTAAACAACATTGTTAATTTTACCTTTCTGCAATTTATTAAGTTCTCTGCCTAATACAGCGTCAGCCATACTACTATTTGTAACATGCAAATAAACGCCATGTCCAGCAGTGGCAATCTGTTTACACATTTCTTCATTAAGACGAGTCTTCACAACTTCACCATTAGATGTTTTCAATTCACTGCCATCAGGCATAGGAATTATCGCCCCCTCTGTAGAGCCAACACCTAAGATAAAAACGCTTATCCCCTTGCTTTGTGCCTGCTTTGCCATTTCTTCAGCACCACCTTCATTATCTTCACCATCCGTAATTAAGATAATAGCCTTTCCAACCTTAGAATTAGGTGTAAAACTATTCATAGAAAGTTGAAGCGCCTTGCCAATATCTGTTCCTTGTGTGCCAATTAAAGAAGGGTTGATATTATCTAAAAACATTTTAGCTGAGACATAATCACTTGTTATAGGTAGTTGGACGAAAGCATCTCCTGCAAAGACAATCAAACCAATTTTGTCTTCACTAAATTTATTCATCAAATTTTCAACAATCAATTTGCTCTTCTCTAAACGTGAAGGAGCTACGTCTTCTGCCAGCATTGAATTACTAATATCAAGTGCAATTATGGTTTCTATGCCTTCACGCTCCTTATTTGTAGCAATTTTACTTCCAACCTGAGGACGAGCGATAATAAGTATAAGGAGAAATAATACCAGTTCTACCAACACAAATTTAATCCAAACTCTTCTCTTACTTGTCATAGGAGAAAGTTGGTGTATAAGTGTTGGATTCCCAAACTTCGCCAATTGTTGCTTACGTTTACGAATGGAGTACAAGTAGACAATTACTGATAAGGGTATCAGTAATAATAACCACAGATATATGGGATTATCAAATCTAAACATTCTTCAACTAATCTTGTTAAACAAGCAAATCTTATTTGTATCGCTAAGAGGTAACTTTATGGCAATCGTCTGAAAACTGTCCAACGAAGAATTAACTCAAAGCAGAAGAGTAACAAAGCCAACCAAGCAAAAGGCATATAAGCTTCATGTAGATGTTCATATGACTTAATATGCATTTTTGTCTTTTCAAGTTTATCAATATCTTGATAGATTTTTGATAACTCAGCCTGACTCTGTGCTCTATAGAATTCACCATTCGTCAATACGGCAATATCTTGTAATGTCTTATAATCGATGGCACCAATATCCTCCCCAGTCTCTCTACCTAAGCCGATTGTGTAAACTCTGATACCAAATTTCTTTGCTATAGTAGCAGCTGTCATTGGAGAAATAGAACCAACATTATTACTACCATCGGTTAACAGAATAACAACCTTACTCTTAGCTTTAGAATCTTTTAAGCGACTAACAGAGTTTGCTAATCCCAGACCGATAGCAGTACCATCTTGCATTAATCCGTTTGTAACTAAATCCGTACGAACATTATGAAGAAGATTCAACAAGGCTGCATGATCAAGCGTCATTGGGCACTGTGTAAAAGCTTCACCTGCAAAAATAGTAAGTCCGATATTATCACTTGGACGACTACTGATAAATTCTGATGCAACTTCCTTTGCTACTTCCATACGATTGGGGAAAACATCTTCAGTCAACATACTTGCAGAAATATCCATTGTCAACATGATGTCGATCCCCTCAGTATCTTTGTTATCCCAAGCATTGTAAGTTTGAGGACGCGCCAAAACTATAACTACTAATGCATATACTATACAACGCAAAGCCATAGGGAGACGAATCAACTTCACCTTCCAACTCTTGGGAGCATGCTGATAAGCGAATGTGTCACTCATCCTCATGGTTGGCTCCTTACCTTTACCGCGAAGGAAATACCATAACAGATACGGTATCAACAAAAGCAGTAAAAAGAGATATCCACTATTGGCAAATTCCATTTCTTTAATTCTATTTACTATTTATATTACATCAAAAGCGCATAGACTTCAAATGCAGTGTAAATAAGCAAAGCTATAGACGTCACTAATAGTAATCCGATAGCAAGCTTTATTGTTTTATGTGAATGACCATCCCTTATATCCTCTCTTGGTTCTTCAATAACCTCTTTTGGTTCTTCAACCTTTGTACTATCTATAAAATGAACAATACTATCAAGATAATAAGTCATATCATTCACATCTGTTGAATATTTAGCGAATTTTACAAGGTCTGCAGTATTAAATACTACTTTTAATTCAGAAACATCACAAGCATTCTTTATACTTTCTAATATCTCATGAGAAGTCATTTCCAATGCATTGATATTGTAACGCTGTGAGATATATTTTCTTAGTACATTTGTTACATCTGTATAATAGGCTTTCTGCTCTGTGTACAACATTTTATTTGCTGCTATTTCAGAAAGATCATGCTTTGCCTGCTCATAGAAAGATAGTACACGTGTCTTCTTGGGTGTCCTTCCATATTTCTTACGACAAAGAGCTCTATAAAAATAGAAAGCAATACAGACAAGTATAAGTGCAAGTACAATTATTAAAATGACAGGAACCCATTCCATCCATGAGAAAGGAACCTTTTGAATATCATCTGGTGGCATCGGAGTACTTTTCACTGTATCAACAGGAACTGCTTGAACATCCAGAGCAACATTGCCTGTCATCTTAGTCTCACCACCAACAATAACTTTCTGCGCAGGAATAGTGTAACGTTTAGCATCCCAAGCAGTTATTGTATATATACGTCTAATTCTTACCTTGCCATTTGCTTCTGCAGTGTCAGACTGAACACTAAGTACTTCTACATCTGGAATTATCTCTTTTTTATTATTAAATTCAGGAAAAGAAATCTTCGTCCCTTTAGGTGCATATACAGTAATGAAATAGTGTGAACGTCCACCTATCAATATCTTGGTAGAATCCACACTTGCCGTTACCTGCACTTGTGCATGGCTTACAACTGCCAGGATAAGCAATATAAGTATAACAATATATTTTCTCATCGGTTCCTCTTTGAAAACAACGTCATCAACATCTTTACATAATCATCATCCGTGGCTATAGCCACACTATCTACATGACTCTGACTTAACATTTCATGTAGCCGTATCTCACGTTCCTCCCAATATTTGTTATGTTGTTTTCGCAAACGTGCATCATGTGTATCAATATACATTTCATGCCCAGTCTCAGCATCTACAACCTTCATTAAACCAACATCAGGCATTTCTTTTGCCCGAGGGTCATAAACTTGAATTGCAACAACATCGTGCTTTTTATTAGCTATTCGTAGTTCTTGACTAAAATCCTTACGAGTATAAAAATCACTGATAACAAAGGCAGTACAACGACGCTTCATTACCTTGTTAAGGTATTCAAGACTTACGCCAACATCTGTTTTCTTGCTATTAGGAGTAAAAGTAAGCATTTCTCGAATAAGATAGAGTATATGCTTACGTCCTTTCTTTGGAGCAATATACTTCTCAATATGGTCTGAGAAAAATATAACGCCTATCTTATCATTATTTTGAATGGCTGAGAATGCCAATGTTGCAGCTATCTCTGTTGCACAGTCACGCTTTAACTGACCTGAAGTACCAAAATCAAGAGACCCACTAACATCAATAAGTAGCATCACTGTCAACTCACGCTCTTCTTCAAAGACCTTCACATAAGGACGATGAAAACGGCCAGTCACATTCCAATCTATATCTCTAACATCATCACCATACTGATACTCGCGTACTTCGGAAAAAGCCATACCACGCCCTTTGAAGGCAGAATGATACTGCCCCGCAAAAATATTCTGGCTCAGTCCTAAGGTCTTGATTTCAATCTTACGGACTTTCTTTAGTAATTCAGTAGTATCCATAGAAAATGACAATAATGCTTCTTAAACTCTTCTAAGAATATAATTGAAGATTAAGGCACTTCTACTTTATTGATAATCTCGCTGATAATCTTCTCCGTTGTAAGATCGGTTGCTTCTGCTTCATAAGACAAACCAATTCTATGACGCAAAACATCATGTGCAACTGCACGGACATCTTCAGGAACAACATAACCACGATGCTTAATGAAAGCATATGCACGACTTGCCTTTGCAAGATTGATACTTGCACGTGGACTTCCACCAAACGTTATCATTTGCTTCAATTCTGGCAATTGATAACGCTCAGGATAGCGCGTAGCAAAAACAATATCAGCAATATATTGCATGATTTTATCATCAATATATACATCCTTAACCACACGACGAGCCTCAAGAATCTCATTTGCAGTAATAACAGGATGTACAACAGGCATACTCTCTTGAAGATTCTCGCGGATAACGAGTTTCTCTTCCTCTAAGGTTGGATAATTAATAACAACCTTCAACATAAAACGGTCAACCTGTGCCTCGGGAAGCATATAAGTACCCTCCTGCTCTATTGGGTTCTGAGTAGCCAATACGAGGAATGGGTCTGGAAGTGTAAAAGTAGAATCACCAATTGTTACTTGATGCTCCTGCATAGCTTCCAACAATGCGCTCTGAACCTTTGCTGGAGCACGGTTAATTTCATCTGCAAGTACAAAATTAGCAAATACAGGACCTTTCTTTACATGAAAGGCTTCATCCTTCTGCGAATAAATCTGTGTACCAATAACGTCAGCTGGCAAAAGATCTGGAGTAAACTGAATACGACTATAACGTGCATCAACAAGCTGTGATAGAGTCTTTATAGCGAGAGTTTTTGCCAAACCTGGCACACCTTCAAGTAGAACATGACCATCGCTGAGCAATGAAATAAGTAATGAGTCTATTAGGTGTCTTTGACCAACGATAACCTGATTCATACCTATTGTAAGGTTGGTAACAAAAGAACTCTGACCTTCGATTCGCTCGTTCAACTCTCTAATATCAATAGATTCTGCCATTATCTTATGAATTATTATTGTACTATTATATTCTTATTCTATTAATCGCAAAAGTACAACATAAATGCGGATGAAGCGAAGAATAGTGTCTAAATTATATTAAAAAAAGTCCTTAAAACTTCTTTTAAGGACTTTTTCTACATAATTACACCTGTATAAAACAAATGTAGCTTTGTTATATTTACAAACTTACTTTCTATACTCTGGCCTTAATTCAACCTTTGGAACTTTCATTGTATCACCTGCTTGCATTGTCTTACGACCATTAAGAACCTGGAAATATCCAACCATGTCGGCACCAAGTGTCTTTCGACTGTATTTCTCCATCGTCTCACCTTTCTTTAAAACAACAATGCGATCAATGCCTATAATATTATAAGCACCATAACGGATACGACGATCACTATTTAAAGCCATAAAAGAATCAACTTTAGCCGTTTCTTTCTTTTCTGGTACATTATGAACTTTAGTTGCTGTTGTTGTATCTGCAGAGACTGTCTTTGTGCCAAGAGAAGAATGATCATCAGAAGTATTTGCTTGCTCTGCTACCTCTTTCGTATTCTTCTGTGAGTTTGTGCTACCCATTCGTGCCCAAAGAAAAATACCAAGGCATATAATAATAATTAATGCAATTAACGCAACCTTTTTCAATAAGCCATTTTCAGAACCTTCTACATCATTATCTTCATCTTCAGAAATTCGTGTAGACTCTGAAGGCTTTGACAATTCTATTTTTTCTTTATTCTCCTCGCACAAATGTTCTTCTTGGTTCTCTAAAACATTTGATACGGTTTGTACAGACTTAACATCGACTTCTATAGTCTCCTCTTCTACCTTTGTATCAGCGTTTACATCTGCAACTGTTTCAACTTCTGATTCAACCTTTGGTTCAACTTTTGACTCAGTCTCTACAATAACCTTTTCTGATTCCTTATTATACTCTTCGATTACAGAAGTTTTTTCTTCTGTTTCTGATATTCCTTCTACATTTGAGGAAGGCTCTTCGATTACATCAATAGGCAAGCTCTTTTCAACAAGACTATCATCAACATCGACTGTAGATACTTTTGCCGAACTATTCTCAATTACTTCTTCTTTACTAACTTCTACTTCTGTTTTCTCTTCCTTGACAACAGCAGTTTTCTCTTGTTCTAATGTTTTTTCAGGAGTAGTATCATTGACAAGTTCTGACTTAATTTCATCAGAACTCTCCTCAACAGGAACACGTTCTAACTCCTCTGTATCAACACCATCATTAATAACAACAGTTTCAAATTGTGAGAAAGGTTTATTTACAAGTTCTTTCATCACAGCATCTGGAGTAAAACTTATCTTGTCATGTCCTTCAATAAGTACACGTTCGCCAGTATTAACATTAACACTCTCACGAGGTTTTACCGCTTGAACCTTAAAAGTGCCAAGTCCTTTAATCTTTACTTGATTACCATTTTTAAGTTCAGAACTTATAATGTCAAAAAAGGCATCAACAAAAGCTGCCGCATCAGCTGCTGACAAATTATGCTGTTTAGCCAATGCATTGGTAATTAATTGTATTGCAGTCTTAGCCATTGTCTTGTCCTCCCTTTCTTACATGTCCTTTAATTGTTGCAGCTGGCTTAAAGTTAAGAACCAACTTTGGAGGAACAAGCATACGCAAACCCGTTGAAGGATTAACCATAACACGTTCCAAACGCTTTTTTACTTCAAACGTTCCGAAACCAACAACTAGCACAGGCTCGCCTGTTTCAAAGGACTTACCCATCATGTCTACAACAGTTTTCACCATCTTTTGGCTTTCATCCTGTGTATATCCTGTTTTTACTGCTAATGCCGCAATGAATTCTTTATTATTCATTCTGTTCTCTCCTTATTATTCAAAATTCAGAATCTATAAGCAAATTAATTCTAAGTTTTAGTTTATAAATTCAATCTTATGAACTACAACCAATCACTTAATAACCTCCCCAAAAAGGTCAAATTCATCGGAGTCTATAATACAAATATCATAGAATTTACCGATACGTAAAGGCTTCTCCGCTGATGATATCAAGACTTCTGGATCAACCTCTGGCGAACAGAACTCTGTACGTCCAATATAGTATTCTCCTTCCTTTCTGTCGATGATTACCTTAAAGGTTTTACCAACTTTCTCAGCTTCCAACTCTTCTGATATCCCTTGTTGAATAGCCATTAGTTCATCGAGACGAGCCTGCTTAACATCCTCTGGTACATCATCTTTATAATGATTTGCACTATAGGTGCCTTCTTCTTCTGAATAAGAAAAGGCTCCCATACGCTCAAAGCGAGCATTAGTTACAAACTCCTTTAATTCCTCAAAATCTTCATCAGTCTCACCAGGGAAACCAACAAGAAGTGTTGTACGAAGATGAATACCTGGAACGCGACGACGTATCTCTGCTATTAATTCAAGTGTCTCTTGCTTACTCACATGACGACGCATACGATCAAGCATGTGATCAGAAATATGTTGAAAGGCAATGTCTAAATATTTACAGACGTTTGGTTTTTCTGCAATTACATCGAGAAGGTCAAGTGGGAACTGATTAGGGTAAGCATAATGAAGGCGAATCCACTCTACTCCCTCTATATCAGCCATTCGTGATATAAGTTCAGTAATATGATGTTTACCATCAAGGTCTACCCCATAGTAAGTCAATTCCTGCTCAATAATCTGAAACTCCTTCACTCCTTGAGCAACAAGTCCTCTTACCTCATCCAAAACTTCCTCAACAGGACGTGAATGATGACGACCCGTAATCAATGGAATGGCACAATAAGCACAATGACGATCGCAACCTTCGGCAATCTTCACATAAGCATAATGGCGTGGCGTCGTTAGGTGACGAACACCATTACATGCAGGTACATCAGCCTTACCAAGGTCCGTCAATAACTGCTTATAGTTAAACTTACCATAGAATTTATCTACCTCTGGAAGTTCTGATTCAAGTTCATCTTTATATCGTTGTGAAAGACAGCCCATAACATAGAGTTTATTAAGCTGTCCATTCTTCTTTCTATTGATAAATTCAAGAATCGTATTGATACTTTCTTCTTTTGCTGCTTCGATGAAACCGCATGTATTGATGACGGCAATCTCACCCTGTGGGCGCTTTGCATCATGTGTACAATGAAAGCCGTTTTCTTCAAATTGCTTCATGATTAGCTCTGAATCTACAAGATTCTTTGAGCAGCCCATGGTTACAATATCTATCTGATTTTTCTTCATTCGTTCTTTGTTTGGTGATAGGTGTTAAATGTTGAATATTAATGAATTGCATAAATAGAATGTAATATCAATTCATCAACACCCATCATTCTTCTATTACAGATGTATTAGAAGAATTTAATAGATGTAATATCAATCCATTAACACCCAACAGTCAACACCTAACATTCAACACCCATCACCCTATTTAAATAGGCTATCGACAAACTGCACCTTATCAAAGAGTTGCAGGTCTTCCATGCCTTCACCTAATCCGATATACTTAACAGGAACCTTCAATTGGTCGCTAATACCTATCACGACTCCACCCTTGGCGGTTCCATCGAGTTTCGTAATAGCCAAAGATGTAATCTGTGTTACAGCAGCAAACTGACGTGCCTGCTCAAAGGCATTCTGTCCAGTACTTCCGTCAAGCACAAGTAGTACCTCGTGTGGAGCCTCAGGAACGACTTTTTTCATTACATCCTTAATCTTCTTCAACTCGTTCATCAAGCCCACCTTGTTGTGCAAGCGCCCAGCAGTGTCGATAATCACAACATCAGCACCATTTGCCTTGGCACTCTGCAATGTGTCAAAAGCAACACTTGCAGGGTCTGCACCCATCTGCTGTTTCACAACAGGAACACCAACACGGTCGCCCCAAATCTGAATCTGTTCAACAGCTGCGGCACGGAATGTATCGGCAGCACCAAGGTAGACTTTCTTTCCAGCCTGCTTAAACTGCCAAGCAAGTTTACCAATTGTGGTCGTCTTACCCACTCCATTAACACCAACAACAAGAATTACATAAGGATGTGTATCTTCTGGTAAAGTCCACTCACCATTATCACCGGTATTATTTTCAGAGAGCAATGCTGTAATCTCACTTTTAAGAATAGCGTTTAATTCGCTTGTAGAAACGTACTTATCTCGGGCAACACGCTCCTCGATACGGCGAATAATCTTGATAGTTGTATCTACACCTACATCAGACGTTACAAGAATCTCTTCAAGGTCATCTAAGACCTCATCATCTACTTTTGACTTTCCTGCCACTGCACGTGTCAGTTTTGAGAAAACATTTTCTTTTGTTTTCTCAAGTCCTTTGTCAAGTGTTTCTTTTTTCTTCTTACCGAATAAACCGAATAATCCCATATAATTAGCTAATTTGATGCAAAGATAATAAAAAGTTGACGAAAAAGCAAATTTGCTTTACAACACAATGAAAATTAGTATTATCCAATAAATATTTACTCTATTATTTGAGTATTTAAGCCTAATTATATTCTTTTTTTCGATAAGAATGAATAGCAGAGATTATCTTTAATCGAAATAATATAACTTATCACATATTGTGTTGAGCCTTCGCACCACTCGTGCGGAGCCTAAAAAACATGCTTTATGATACAAAGAAAAACTATATCTATTTGTAATTAGGAGTGTCATTCACTATTAAAAAACAAAATATTCAGTTTAACTTCAATAGATATATTACCTTTTATCACATTACAATACACAAAAGTAAGCATTCCTTATGTTCTAAGAAATGCTTACTTACAACGTTACTAACGAGTTTATGAGAACCTAATAGTTATCTTTAACTAAATCAACATATAAAATAATAATATTCAAATATATATCAACAAATAATTAAAGTAAATTATCGATGTTTATGCTTTACATACCAACCGTGAATAAAGGTATCATACAGAATCAGTGAGACTGCCAAAATACCAAGTCCAACCCATAAAATAAGAGGTAATTCAAGATTGAATAATCCGTATGAGAGGACTAATCCTACACCAATTCCAGTTTCCCATGCAAGTAAAAATGTACTCTGACTTGTTCCGCGCTGACAATGGTCTGACATCTTAATGAAGAAGAGTAAGAATCGACTACCAATCAGTCCTACTCCTAAACCAATAAGAATTGGTACAACATAGCTAACACTTTCCTGATTTCGAGTAATCATTAGTAGAATTGCAATACCAATAACTATCATTCCTGTTGTAGCTTCACTACGAAGGTCGGCATCTGCAAAAACAAATCTTTCAGCAAGTATTGCAATAATAAAACCCACCATCAGCATTCCATAAAAGCGTGGACTATGTTCTATGCTCAAAAGAATTCCAACTACAGAAGTAATAAGGGTTACATTGACAAAAAGCCAATGACTACCTTTTAATAAAAAACGATCGCAAGAAAAGCGAGAGAAATCCTCGCTTGGCATACGAAACGGAAATCTTATTAAGTTGACAAAGACAAAAGAAACTATCAAACAGATACAAGACAAGAGGAGTACTGAAGCAAAATTCATAGTCTGATATACCATGAGTCCTGCTAAAGGACCAAGCGAAAGAGCAAAACGACCAAACCATGTTGCAGCATGATTTGCCTCTGTTCTATGTACGGCTTCTACTGTATCGATAATCAGTGTACTTAAAAGTACAAGTTGTGAAAGTCCGTAGAAAGCTCCTTGTATAAAGCGGAGTCCAATGAGTATCGTATAATCAAAAGAGTTATAAGGAAGATTACTTAAATAATAAAGTACACCTGTAACCCCTAATAATAATAGTGTTGAGACATTAAATACATTTTTGCGACGATAGCGTTGAACAAGATAGCCAGATAAACTACCAAAGAGGTATATTCCTATAAAGAAAACACCCATTACCAATGATATCTGTAATATAGAATAACCCCTTACTTCCATACGCAAAGGTATAGTAGCAACAAGCATATAAGACGACATGACTAACAAGAGATTAGCCATTGCCAACAACCAAAAATGCTTATTCCACAAACGAACGTGAACAGGTATATTTTGAGTATCCATAAATCATTATTATCCAGAAATTAATCATTATGTGAGTTAGACTTTAAAATATGTAATGTATTTTATTAGAGATAGATAAATATAACAATCTCTATTTAGCTTTTATATACATATTCCATTAATAAATCCAATATCATTTAAAATCTTAATTCATAAATCTTACCTGTAAAAGAATATTAATATGACTCAGATTCGGAAGGAAAACTCGTATCCTTGACACATTTAATATATTCTTGTACACCCTCTGTCATACATTGATTGACATTAGCGAAATGACGGAGGAACTTAGGTTTGAAGCCTTGTGTCATACCAAGAGCGTCTGCATACACAAGCACTTGACCATCTGTACCATTACCAGCACCAATACCAATTGTTGCAGCTTTAACCATTGATGTAACTTTTGTAGCCAAAGTTGCTGGTACCTTTTCAAGCGTAATAGCACTAACACCAGCTGCATCAAGTGCAAGTGCATCTTCAATAAGTTTTTCGGCCTCTGCATCATCTTTTGCACGAAGACCATAACCTCCGAACTTATGAATACTTTGTGGGGTAAGACCGAGGTGACCAATAACAGGAATACCAGCATCAACTATACCTTTAATAGTATCTGCTATCTCCTTACCACCTTCCATTTTGAGAGCACCCGCACCAGTTTCTTTGATAATGCGAATAGCATTACGAATACCATCCTCACGGCTTACCTGATAAGAACCAAACGGCATATCACAAACAACAAGGCAACGTTGACATGCACGCACAACAGAACGCGCATGATAAATCATCTGATCAACGGTAATAGGAGTTGTATCTTGATTGCCTGCCATCACATTCGATGCAGAATCACCAACAAGAATACTATCAATTCCTGCTGCATCTATAATCCCTGCTGTTGTAAAATCATAGGCAGTCATCTGAGTAATCTTCTCACCTGCTGCCTTCATTTCTAATAATGTCTTTGCAGTTACTTTTTTCTTATCTGTTGTTAAATATCCCATAGTCACTTTTATAAGTCAAGTACCCAACATAATCCACTGTCTGTTATATAAAACGACATGATTTGAGACCTTGATTTTAGTTTCGGGCTGCAAAGTTACTCCTTTTTAATGGTCTGACAAAGTAAAACCATCATAATTACTAATTATCTCCTCTGTATAAGGTTTTAACTCAGCCACAGAATTGGTAGTTGCAAGACCTATTACACGTGCTCCAGACGCAATACCAGAACGTAAACCATTAAAGCTATCTTCAAAAACAACACACTCTTCAGGAGAGACACCAAAACGAGCAGCAGCCTTGAGATAACAATCGGGTGATGGCTTGCTCTCTGCGAAGTCTTCTGAGGTAAGAATCTCGTCAAAATATCCCTTAAATTCTGGATGCTTATTATAAACATTCTGCATCTTTGCAAGGTTAGAACTTGTGACAACAGCTGTCTTTATACCTTTACTTCTAAGTTCTTTTATAAACAATTCAAAACCAGAAATATAATTAAAAGACATATTACGCTCATATTCATATAGAATTGTCGTAATCTCTTTCTGTTTTTCTTCTTCTCCAGTAAAATACTTATCATATATCTGAACCAGTGTTTGTCCTTTAATAACATGCTCAAAATTATCTATATTTGGACGTAGTTTCTTATCCAAATTACGCCAAAACAGAGTATACAAAGGCTCCGTATCAAACACAACTCCATCCAAATCAAACAAACAAGCTTTTACCATTTTCCTCATTTATTATTATATATTATAATGCAAAATTACAAAAACTTTTCGTAACTTTGTAGCCTATATATGACAAAGAAGTTATTTATAATATTTGCCTTTTCCACAATTCTATTGTTCATCATGAGTAGTTGTGGCAACAAGTCATCAGCACCAAAGAAATTGGATATCCCAACAGCTGTAGTTTCTGTAGATACTGTAGCTCGCCTTTCAGATGCAATACAATGTCGTGTACATATTGATTTCACCTATTTAAAGGGAAGTAAATATGCAGTTGTCAACGATTCTCTACTAAGAATGGGAATTTTACAACCAGACTATTTCTCTATCAACAGCGATAAACTCACCCCTCAAGCTGCCATTTCAGCCTTTGTACGTCAGTATATAAAGGAATATATGGAGATTGCAAAGCTTGTTCGCCAAAAAGAGAAAGACAAAAGTCAACTCATTGGTGAACTAACTATCAAGACGGAATTACGTGCTGCTTTAGGTAACTATATTACTGCTTTATCACATATAGCCATCAACAACGGTAATGGAGAACTCACCAAGTACACAATTGTACGTAATTTTGACCCTAAAAGCGGAAAACTTATCACGCTTCAAGACCAATTTGGCAAAGATTATAAGGAGACACTAACAAAAGAAATTATAGAACGTATAGCTGACAAAGAGAATCTTGAGATAGATGATATAGCAGGACTTCAAGCAAAAGGTTATTTCATTGGTATACCCCCCTATCCTGCTGATAACTTCATTCTCACTGATGATTCAACTGTATTCATCTATACCCCAGGTGAGATTAGTCAGAAAGAAGTTAGAGTCGCTATCGACAACTAATATTATCTTTGGCTTTAATTTTGTACCGATAACCCCATACAAAAAGATTATGATTGAGATTATAAAGAAATACTTTCCTAAACTTACTCCAAAACAGGAAGAACAATTTACAGCACTCGACGCGCTATATCACGATTGGAATGCTAAAATAAATGTCATTTCACGCAAAGACATTGATAATCTCTATGAGCATCACATTCTTCACTCACTTGCAATTGCTAAATGTATTACCTTCCGTGAAGGTACAAATATCCTTGACTTTGGTACAGGTGGGGGCTTTCCAGGTATTCCTCTTGCTATTTTCTTTCCTGAAGCCAACTTTAAACTCATTGACGGTACTGGAAAGAAAGTAAGGGTAGCGCAGGAAGTTGCTGATGCTATTGGACTTGAGAACGTTCTCCCTGCCCACTTACGTGGAGAAGAGGAGAAAGGTAAGTTTGACTTCATTGTATCACGTGCAGTGATGCCACTGCCCGATTTGATGAAGATTGTCAAGAAGAATATTGCATCAGACCAACATAACGTTTTACCAAATGGTGTCATTGTTTTAAAAGGTGGAAACCTTGATGAAGAACTGAAACCATACAAAAACATTGCAGAGAAAACAGAACTTTCGCAATGGTTTGATGAAGAGTGGTTTAAGGAGAAATATCTTGTTTACGTGCCAGGATAGCCCTATCCCTTGCAGTTTTAGAGTATTATCCACCTCCATTATCAACCATTTACACCCAAATATCACTTATGCTTGAAATCCAAACTTTTGAGGTTAACCCTCTTCAGGAGAACTGTTACGTTGTCAGTGACGAAACTAAGGAATGTGTTATTATTGATTGTGGCGCACTTACCGAAAGCGAACAGAACTCTATCATTGATTATATAAAAGGGAATGGGCTAACACCTGTCCACAATCTTGGTACTCATGGGCATCTTGATCATCACTTTGGTGATGCTGCCCTTCTTGCTACCTTCAACCTCCAACCAGAGGTTTCCGAAGGCGATAGCATATTTATGAATAATCCAAAGCAAGCAGCTGCACAGATGCTTGGAATGCAACTGGACTATGACTTGCCTGCAGGTGAGTTAAAATTAACTGACAAACAAATTATATCTTTCGGTTCACACACCTTCAAGGTTATGCGTACTCCTGGACATTCTGGTGGTTCTGTATGCTTCTATTGCGCAGAAGAAAATATTCTCTTCACTGGTGATACATTATTTAAAGGAAGTATTGGTAGAACAGACTTCCCTGGTGGTAGTATGTTCCAAATTATCAGTAGTCTCCGAGAACTTGCACAACTCCCTGATACAACAATTGTTTACCCAGGTCATGGACCACAGACCTCTATTGGATTCGAACTTGCACATAATCCTTATATGGATCGATAACACGCAAATCAAATAACCCTTCAAAATGAAAACAAAAGGTTCGCAACCCGAAAAGATACTGCTTGGTATCGATCCTGGCACTAATGTGATGGGATACGGTGTGCTACGTGTCTGTGGAAATAAAGCTGAACTTGTTGTCATGGGCGTCATTGATATGCGCAAGGAGAAAGACGTATATCTCCGATTGGGCAGGATATTTGAGCGAGTAACTGGTATTATTGACGAATATTTACCTGATGAAGTAGCCGTCGAAGCTCCTTTCTTTGGAAAGAATGTACAATCAATGCTGAAACTTGGACGTGCACAAGGTGTTGTTATTGCTGCTGCTATTAACCACGATGTCCCTATTCAGGAATATGCACCACTAAAAATAAAAATGGCAATTACGGGAAACGGCTCAGCCTCTAAGGAACAGGTTGCTGGTATATTACAAAAGCTA
Source organism: uncultured Prevotella sp. (assembly GCA_963550695.1). Classification (GTDB taxonomy): domain Bacteria; phylum Bacteroidota; class Bacteroidia; order Bacteroidales; family Bacteroidaceae; genus Prevotella. The sequence continues at coordinate 65,887 of CAUVDL010000006.1, forward strand.
CTACATCTACGTGACGATCAAATGCCCCATTTTATGGATGCTACGGATGCTGTTGCAGCAGCTTATTGTCATTTTTTACAGATGAGTCGGCCAGAAACGGATGCAAAACACTATGGGTCTTGGAAAGATTTTGCGCGCAAAAACGCGGACAGAATAAGATAAACAAAACTCCTCACACAGTTGTATTTATTCATGAATACAGTGATGTAATTAAACCTATAAAACTTCAATAACGTCAAAGATAACAACTAAAACAACACAAGGATTTAAGTATCAAGCGTATGAAAAATAGAATAATAGCTCTTTCATTCCTACTCGCATCTGTACTTACGGTGAATGCCCAGCAGGAACGTGTATCGAAACAACTATATGCAAGTGCTTACAAGATAGCAACTGACAGTAAAGAAGATGTAAACGTGCGCAAAGCAGCTTCCTTTAAAGTCGACGCAATTACCTATCTTAATACTCGAACATTATCTGCTCTTGTTGATACGACGAAGGAACTATCTACTAAGGATATTGCCCATCTCAACGCACAACTTGACTCTATGGCTTATTATATGCATGAGTATGTTAATCTCTTTACGAAAGAGTATGCACGTGCTGACAAGCAAAAGAGAAAAGAGCAAATTCTCAAGATATTCCGTGATGCAAGTATTAATCACCCACTCTACAATGACCCTGATAAGAATCTTGTTTTGGTATACTTCAATAGTGAGGACTATCTTACTCAGTTCTCCCTCGATACCGACTGGATTAAAGCATTGGCAGAAGTGAAGAAGAAGTTGGCTGAGTAGTACAAATTCAATCTTTTAAGATACATAACAATGCAAGACGAACAATTAAGATATTCATTTGAAGACAAATTCAAAGAGGATTTGACTACTTATCTACAAGGGAAACAACTTGTAGATAATATGTTGCCAGATATTACAGACATGGAAGATAAGTGGTTGAGCATTGCTGAAGCTTACTTACCTGATGGTATGCGAGAGTTTGCCAACTATCCTACCGTTTCTCTTGGTTGGATGATGTATATTGGTATGGCAATAGCTAAATACTGGGATGAAGACTGGGAGTTATATAGTAAGGTAGAGAATCTCTACACTTATCTACGTGATTGTATTGATTACGACCACATGGATGACTATATTTGTGAGAAAGTTCTACTCCTTTCTACTGACGAGCATAAGGATATTGCTGCTATTGTAGGGAAATGTGCAGCACGAACCAATAGCCTACTCCGTCATCTTCCTATTGCACCAGGTAGCAGTGACGCCTTTCAAGCATACGTAGCAGCACTGCACCAAATGTATTATATGGGTGCAGCCATGCAGCTAAAGCGTATGGGGTATCACATGACTAAAATATAGTTTTAAGCAGAACATACTTTATTTATTGTAATAGATAATACTACTTAGTAATTTCTATTCATTCTAAAGTTACAAAAATAGCTTACAATACATCAGAGTCATGAAGGTGTCTTACCCTTTTCAAATAATGTACGGACGCTTAGCACACATCGTGCGAAGGCCCCACACATATTGTGCGAAGGCTTAGTACGAATCAACATGAGTATTAAACACCTTATTAATTATATATAAGGAAGCAACAATTTATTGCTTTATTACAATAGAAAGTATCTTTGTTGTTTTTGTATGATTCACAATAAGCATAAAAAGCAGGGACACCCAATGAGGTGATCCCTGTTTTATTTTATACATATCAGCATCTAAAGATAGATATTATCATTTAGAAGTACTCTTCTTGTATACCATTAACATTGATAGTATCAGCTGTCTGACAAGGATTAAACTTAGCAGGAATAGCAAACTTAGTACCTTGATTATATCCTAAT
>CAUVDL010000007.1:0-66478 GCA_963550695.1 uncultured Prevotella sp.
CATAGGGAAAATGTGTAGAAAAACCAATCTCAAGGAACTAAAAGCCGTTATGGAGGTACTTTTTGTAACCTTCAGATACTCTATACAAGTTTATATAGGCTATTTAAAGCCCAATAAATCATTTTATATGAAATTAGCAGCATAGCTGCAGTAAATAATGAATTATGTGGTAAACAAGGTAAAGGGGGGAGTAAAAAGAGGATGTGTCCATTTTGACACACCCTCTTTTATTTATTAAACTAATTGTCCCAATCATATATATGCCTTTTATTTGTTCTTTGAGTTCTAATAAGACATCATATAGACTTGGTCAGATTATTTTTTGTATATAGAGAATTATTAAATAAGATTGAGATAGAGCAGTTTCTTGAAAATTGCAATGTTGGCAGAGCTATTATGATAAAGAAAATAAATGCTAAGCATAGTTGCATACCATAATTGGATAGAGCTACTTGTAGTTGTCATCTTTAAATACTTTATCGAAGCATATATAAGCTATTAAATGCCAATCAACACTTTTTTATACGAATACAAAGTTAGTAGAATAGATAGACTAAAAATATCAATGTATGAAATAACTTAATCTTGAAAAGTCAAAAAAAGGGGGATGTGTTTATCTTGACACATCCCCCAAAAAGAAATATAGTATGCGTTTTATGATTTACAAGTCAAACTTGTATCCCAAAGTAATCTGAAATACGCTGTTCTTAGCATCAGACAATTTGAAAGCCTTGCTAACACCCCAATTGTAACGAGCATCAAGCTGGAAGTTATTGTATTCGTAAGAAAGACCTACTGGAATAGAAACATCTACAGACTGTGCCTTTATAGGATTGTCAATTGCGTCAAAATTATTCGCCTTAAGCTTGTTGCTAACATTAAATCCAGGCTGAACACCCAATTTAACAGCAAGACCTTTAACAACATAAACGTTTGCCATGATTGGAACGTTAATATAATCAAGGCGGTTTGTTACATCATCAGTAAGTTTTGCACCCTGCATAGAGTAGAGTACACCTGCACTTACAGAGAAAATATCACTTGCTTGATACTCACCTTCAACACCAGCTACAACACCTACACGAGGATCTGAACCCTTGATTTCTGTGAGATTAGCAATACTAACACCAACCTTTGGCTGAAGATTGAATGAACCAACTGCATGCTGTGCGAATGTAGATACTGATGAAAGCATCAGTGCTGCTACAACTAAAATCTTTTTCATAACTCTTTGTTTTTTTTATTAAGTATATTTTACTCTATAGTTATCCTTTATCATACTCCTCTTCATAAACCTTTTAAAGCCTCTAATAGAGAAGTTTTATATAGAATGTTTCATTAAATATGTACGCAAAGTTAAACGAAACTAATGTAACTTCAAAGGTTTTTGTGTTAAATATTATTTATATGACACAACAACAAAGAAAATACATAGAAAAAGGTGGATTAAAAAAGATATTTCTTTCAATCCACCTTATTATATACTTAATACTGACCTTATACTCTTTATGATAATTATAAGACTCTAATATTTACTTCACTTGGCAACTAAGTTCCTTGCCTTCTGAGAGTTCTTTTACGCTGCTAAGGGTTGAAACTGCGATGTTGTAGAGTGCTTCCTTTGTAAAGAATGCTTGATGAGAGGTCAATACAACATTTGGAACCATCAGTAGGCGAGCCAATACGTCATCATCAATCATCTTATCACTCTTATCCTCATAGAAGTACTCCTTCTCCTCCTCATAAACGTCAAGACCTGCTGAACCCACCTGCTTTGTACGCAATCCTTCAATAAGGTCTTCTGTATGGATAAGCTGACCACGACCAGTATTGATAATCATCACACCCTTCTTCATCTTAGCAATACTTTCCTTATTAATAAGGAACTTTGTATCTGGTGTCAATGGGCAGTGAAGGGAGATGATATCACTATTCGCATAAAGTTCGTCAAGCTGAACAACCTTCACATTATACTGCTTTGCAAACTCTTGATCTGGATAGAGATCGTATGCCATAATGTTCATACCAAAGCCATGCAGAATCTTTATAAGCTCTTTAGCAATACGACCCATACCAACAATACCTGCTGTCTTACCATACATGTCGAAGCCTAACAAGCCGTGTAATGTAAAGTTTCCATCACGTGTACGGTTCACAGCACGATAAATCTTACGGTTAAGACTTAGCATCAGTGCTACAGCATACTCAGCAACAGCATGTGGAGAGTAAGCAGGTACGTGTGTCACCTTAATACGACCTTCAGCAGCCTTTAGGTCAACATTATTGAAACCTGCGCATCGAAGAGCTACAAGTTTCACCCCATTGCTCACTAATTCATCAATAACATTTGAGTCACACTCTGCATTTACAAAAATACAGACAACATCAGCCCCCTTTGCCAAAGGCACTGTGCTAATACTGAGACGCTCTTGATAATAGCGAATATCGAAATTATAATCCTTGTTTACTTCATTGAAAGACTCGATGTCATACGACTTGGCGTCGAAAAATGCTATCCTCATTGCTATTTACCTAATTTAATTATTAATAAGTGCTATAGACAATCCTTTATTCTATGAAAAGGATTTCTTTATTCTATCTGATCCTTCAGGCAATCTTTAACGTACAAGTTATCCAACTTACTTAAGACAATGCAAAGGTACACATAATTTGTAATTCTTGCAAATAATTATCTTTCATAGTTATTCTTTATAAAAGAGAATAGTTTCCATTTTGCAGAAATGCGACTATATTACAATGATAGTTTATATTTTATTTTGCTGTCACTTTTAACACTTTACAGAAACCTATTATAAACCAATAAGTTATAAACCTTATTTAAGTGACAGGAGTGACAGGAAATCTTTTTTAGGTTTTGTGTCTCGCTATAAGACAGTAAAATTTGTAATGAAGTGGTGAGGGTAGTGTATAATGGTGTAAAAAATCTCATGGTTAAAAGTATAATATAGTTATTCTCACCTTGATAACATACCTTATCAACAAGTTTCTTTTTTCGCTTAAGAAGAACCTTTATAAACCCATTTTCATGATACGCACGCATTATTACGGATGCCTAAGATTATTATGAGATAAAGTTAAAAAAAATCATTCAGAAGTTTTTATTTTCATGAAAGTTTTATATATTTGCGTCTAATAGTTGTGATTTATTATTTTAAATATATAGTATATGAAAAAAAATCTACAAAAACCTTTTTTAGTAACCTTATTGGTTATCTTTTGCGGTGTATCAGTTAATGCACAGCGAGTAGAAAATGGTAAACTTCTTTCGTGGGACGGAGCTTCTGGTAGTATAAAAATTCCCGACGGAGTAACTGAAATTGCTGAGAACTGCTTCTATACACAAGATGAAGGCGGTGAAGATAGTTGGGGCGGTGGTGAAGCTATTAGTAACACGCAAATTTCGAGTGTTGATTTTAATCAGGTAACTACCATTGGTAAGAATGCATTTAAGGGTTGTTCGGGCATTACTTCTTTAATAGCTTTGCATGTTAAAACTATAAATGAGGAGGCTTTTGAGAGTTGCTCGTCAATCAAAACTCTTTCTTTGCCAGCTGTGGTAACAATTAAAAAAAATGCTTTTGCTAATTGTGAACAATTAAACACAGTGACTTTAGGTGCTTCGTTATCTAACGTTACAGCTAATCCTTTTGCTAATTGTACAGCTCTGAAGGAATTTGTTGTTGATCAGGCGTCAGCAACTTTTATGGCAGATGGTCATGCCTTAATACGCAAAAGTGATGGAACATTGGTTTCATTTCCTTGCGCTTTAACGGAATACACGGCTTCTTCAGTGTGTAAAAAGTTAGGTGATAGTAGTTTTAAGAATTGTTCTAACCTTGTTAAACTTAATCTTCCTTCTGTTTTAGAGATTGGAGAAAGTGCACTTTCTAACTGTTCTTCACTTGTAGAATTATTAGTTCCTCAGCTGCAAAAAGTAAACAATGTTTATGGATTGACTTTTAATGGAGTAGGAAACTTGAAGGTTGTAGATGTTCATTTAAATAATCAATTCTCTGGTTTTGGAGGTGCTTTACCAGATAAAGAGGGTACAATTGTATATGTTAGTAATGAGACTGTAAAGCAAAGACTACAAAATGAGTTCAAAAAAGCAAAGATAGTTGTTGGTGAAGCAAATGCTGTAAAACAAGTAAAGGTGACTTATAGTAGCGAAGGACCTGGTTCTTTAGAAGCTTGGACCTTATCAGGTACAGATGTAAAGAATGATACTTACATTGCACAAGGCTCTAAATTGTCTATCAAAGCCATGCCTTTATTCGATTGTGAGGCGTATGAATGGTTAGTAAATGGTGAAGATAAAACTTCTAATGTAAAAGGAAACATTTTAGAAATAAAAGATGTTGCTCAGGATATAAACGTTGTTGTACATTTTAGGAAAACAGAAGAAGGGGCGTACATCTTCTTCCGAAGTGTGTCGCCAATGATGGGTTCAATTACTTGTACTAAGGAGGATGGAACACAAGTGTTAAGTGCTTCAAAGGTGAAGGTTGGAGAAAAACTTACATTTACAGCTAAGCCACGACGCGGATATAGAATAACAAACTGGCAAAGAGAAAAGAAAAATGTTGCAACTGCTGAGTTTGATAATCTAACAGATTTTTATTCAATGTCGAGCATCACACTGCCTGCAGAGGATGCAATGGATATCCAGGTAGATTTTGATCGTGTTGCAGACCATTATGTTGTTAAATTTGCATCGTTTAATGATAAAACTGGTACACTTTTAGCTCAAAATGTCAGCGATAATACTATGTTAAGTACTGGTGAGGCATTGCCAAAGGGGTCTAAGATTGTCTTTACTGCGCAACCTAAGGAAGGATATGATGTTGATGAGTGGCAATTAAATGGCAATACAATACTCAAGTACACAAACTCTACTTATACCATTGATAACTTACAATCAGACGTAGAAGTAAATATGGTTTGTAGTGAAAGGAGAGAAGTGGTGCCAACTGACGCAACAATAGTAGATGGACATTTAACTAAATGGTCACCTGTTGGTGATGCTGTTTTGCCATCTAATGTAACTCACATAGATGCTCATGCTTTTGAAGGAGCTAATCAAATGACTTCTCTCACCTTGAATGATAGGGTAGAAAAGATAAGCTATCCTGCATTTTTATATTGTAATAGCTTGATTAAGTTTGAAGTTCCTGCAACAAATCAACACTTTACCAGTGTAGATGGTGTGCTTTATAGTAAAGATAGAACTACGTTGGTGAGCTATCCTAACGGACGTCCTGATGCGTCTTATACCATACTTGCCACGACTCAAAATGTGCAGCCAGCTGCCTTTACAACAACTCCTGCCCTAACAAGTGTAAAGGTTGAAGAAGGAAATGGTTATTTACGCAGTGTTGAAGGAGTTTTATATGATGCGCAATTATCAACGCTTTTGTTCTATCCAGTTCAACCATCAAGAGAGAAGGCAAAAGAAATAGTGTTAAGAGAAGGTCTTACTACACTTGCACCTTATGCGTTAACACACCATACTGCTTTAGAGAAAATAACTTTACCAGAATCATTAAAGGTGATAAAAGATAATGCATTGTGTTATAACCCTAAACTCACTAATTTGAAAATAAAAGAGGAAGGTAGTTCTGCATTAGTATTTATAGGTGAAAGTGCATTTAAGTATTGCCGTAGTTTAGATACTCTTCCTTATTTCTCTATGCTTAAAACTATCTCTAAGAGTGCATTCTCAACCTGTACAGGCTTGTACACTATTCACCTTCCAGCAGGTTGTAGTTTGGAAAAGGACGCATTTGAAAAGTGTATTAATTTACATGATGTATATGCTTATGATGTTACTCCTGCTACAATAGATGCTAACATGTTTACGGATATTGTGTTTATAAACGAAACACGTTTGATTGTTCCAGTCAAGAGCGGACATCTTTATGCTAATCAAATAGGTTGGAATGTGTTTGCGGGACATATTATTGAATCTATAGAAACAGGTGTAAGAACTATCGAAGATACGCATGTAACAGTTAGAAAAACATCTAATGGTATAATTGTAGATGGATTGCAGGCTGGTTTACGCTATGTTCTTTATAGTACAAATGGGTGTATTGTTGCACAGGGTGTTACAACAATGGCATCTTTAACCTTAACACTACAAAAAGGTTTATATGTGTTGAAGATAGAGAAGGGTGGTACTTTTAAATGCATGAAATAGATGATTTTGATAGGCTTGATAGCCGTTAACAATCTTCTATAATCTTTTGTGATAGAGGAGGGTGTGTCAAAATTGACTCACTCTCTTTTTTATCGCTCTTTACCTCGTCTGTCGCATAATTCGTTATCTACTGCACCTATTATATAAAATTGCTTATTCGGCTTCAAATAGCCAATATGAACTTCAATACGTTCGATTCTCTAATAAGTAGACTATGTTTGTTAAGGTATTAATGCTCCGCACATGTGGTGTTGATGGTAAACACCAATAGTGCGAACGATGGGGGAGCGAAACGAAAAAAGCATTCTAATGATATGAATAGTAGTTTTCTTGCTTGTATTTAATAGAAGGTATCATTTCAATGGAACCCATAAAATAAATGGAAAATTCGCTTTTTATTTTTTTTGTAAATGATTATCTTTACTTTTTCAACTGTTTATTATCAAACCTATTAACAAAACATCAATGATGATGAATAATAAAATGCTTTAACAAAAGATATTTATGATTCTGAAAGAAGCAGAAACATTGGATTATATACCTTTAAAGGTTACCTCGTCAAAGGGATTGATGTACACCCCCTGTTTATTCTATATTTCGTTTTTTAGAGGAATGATAAAAGGTCATTGGGGGATTCAATTTTATTGGGTTTAAGTTCATATTAGCCTATACCTAATTAAAAGAGTGTGCGAATATGCTTTAGATATTCATCAACTTGCGGATCTGACATACGCTTCCATATATCTCCTAAAAAAGCAACACCACCAAAGTGCCACTCTTTGACAAGTGAGATATTATTAGCAGTTATACCTCCCAAGGCAATTACTTTTTCGTCAATAATATTCTCTGTAGCAGCCTGCTTAAGTGAGGTAGGGGAGAATGCAGCATGATATCCCTCCTTAGAAATACTATCAAAGATAGGACTCAAAAAAACATAATCTTTTGAGTCTTTCTGCTTTTTTACCTCTCCAAAGGTATGACAAGAGCAAGAGATACTTCTACGAAAAGAGTCGGGAACTTGCGAACATCGCCGATTTAGATGAATTCCATGAAGACCAAACTCTTCTGCTAAAGCGAAATGTTCATGTAAGACAATACGACTATACCACTGCTTCGGTATTTGAAGTAAAAGCCGCTTATAGGCTTCTAATGGTGCATCTGGTTTACGTATATGTAATAAATCAAGTCCCTGCAAAAAGAGATTATCTATAAAGATAGACTCTCCCGATATAAAGTCGGGAGAGGTGATGACTATCCATTTCATTATATAAAATTTATTTCTTCAGCTTCTCTATAATCAAATTAGCTACCTTCTTGCCAGATAGTAACATACCACCAAATATAGGCCCCATTCGTGGAGTTCCTGCTACGGCTGAAGAAGCCATACCACAGACATAAAGTCCAGCGTAAATTTCACGTGTTCCTTCAACGACCATACGCTCACCCTCAGCCACATCTAAGGACTTTTCACCCATAACTCCGCCTGTAGCAGTGTCAAGTTGAATACCATTCTTACGTGCTACAACCTTACATATCTCACTGTCGTGGCCAGTACCATCAATCACACATTTAGACATGATATTTAATGGGTCAACATGTAGCCCCTCACGAAGAACTGGAGTCCAATTGACAACTACACCACTTACAACATCATTCTTGAAGACAACATCTTCAACAGAATAGCAGTTAAAGATTGTTGCACCAGCATGTGCAGCATGATAAAGCAAAGCGGAGGTACTTTCAACGGAGTCAATGGTATAAAGTTCATTTTCATAAGGCTGATAGCTGATATTGAAATCCTTCACAATGTGCAATGCTTCTTCCTGTATAACAATTTGGTTGAACATCATTGCGCCACCCCACATACCTCCGCCTGGTGACAGCTTACGATCGAACAGAGCAGTTCTAAGCCCTGCTTTTGCCAGATAATAGGCTGCTACAATACCAGAAGGCCCACCACCAACGATGGCAACATCCAGTTGTAAATTACGCTGAAGTTTGTCGAAATAGGTACTAATAATACCTTTTGATACTTGTGTCTCAATCATAATAAATTTATATTTACGGGTAATTGTTATTCTTTTGCTTATTCCTCACAGTCCTTGAGAGAATGACTTATACGTGCAGCACAGAAATGTGGGCCGCACATTGTGCAATAGTTCGCATCTACAGAGTTACTTGCTTTGTAGTATTCAAGTGCTCGTTCTGGGTCGAGCGCTAAGTTAAACTGGTCCTTCCAACGAAAGTCATAACGTGCTTTACTCAATGCATTATCACGGATAGAAGCACTTGGATGTCCCTTTGCAAGGTCTGCTGCGTGGGCAGCTATCTTATAGGTAATGACACCTACACGTACATCTTCTTTCTCAGGTAGGGCAAGATGTTCCTTTGGAGTTACATAACATAGCATGGCTGTTCCATACCATCCAATGAGAGATGCACCAATAGCAGAAGTGATATGGTCGTAAGCTGGTGCAATATCTGTGACAAGTGGACCTAATGTATAGAATGGCGCACCATGACACTTATCAACCTGTCGTTCCATATTCTCCTTGATTTTATGCATTGGAACATGACCAGGTCCTTCAATAAAAACCTGTACATTCTTTGCCCACGCACGTTCAACCAGTTCGCCCATTGTGTCAAGTTCGGCAAATTGAGCCGCATCATTCGCATCATGCGTACAACCAGGACGTAGTCCGTCTCCTAACGATATAGCAACATCATACCTTGCACAGATATCACATATATCATCAAAATGTTCATAGAGGAAACTCTCTTTCTGGTGTTCCTTGCACCATTTAGAGATAATACTACCACCACGACTTACGATACCTGTCAATCGTTTGTCAGCAAGATGTATATTCTTTAATCGTATGCCACAATGAATTGTAAAGTAATCCACTCCCTGTTCGCACTGTTCAATTAAGGTATCACGGAAGATTTCCCAGTTAAGAGCTTCAATCTTTCCATTAACTTTCTCAAAAGCTTGATACATAGGTACAGTCCCAACTGGTACTGGACAGTTACGAAGAATTCGTTCTCGTGTCTTATGGATATCCTTACCTGTAGACAAATCCATTAATGTATCGCAACCCCATTTACAACTCCACACAGCCTTTTCAATCTCTTGTTCAATGTCTGAAGACGTAGAAGAATTACCAATATTAGCATTTATCTTAACAAGAAAGTTTGTTCCAATAATCATTGGTTCAGACTCTGGATGCTTCTTATTGGCTGGTATTACAGCCCTTCCTTCGGCTATTTCCTTACATACAAACGCTGGAGTAATACGTGCTTTGATACCTAACTCCTCACAATTCATATTCTCTCTAATGGCAACGTATTCCATCTCCTCTGTTATTATTCCCTGTTTGGCACAATACATCTGGGTTTCTTTGTCCTCACGCTTTGCTATCCAAGGTTGACGAAGTTTTGGTAATCCACACTCTAAGTTAATATCAATATTTGGGTCACTGTAAGCTCCACTGGTATCATATATATACACAGGAGCATTGTTTTCCTCACATCTTTCCCCTTTCTTAATAGTAATAGTAGGAGTAAGATGTACTTTTCGCATTCCCACTTTGAGTTCAGGATAAAGTTTTCCACTTAGGTAAACTTTCTCAGAGGCGGGATAACTAAATTTGAATTCTGTTTTCATTTATTGCTTGATTTAAGTTCGTTGATAAATCTTTTCATTGTTGTAACTGGACTATTATCATTGTTAGTATTGAGGATTGCACCACTTACAGCTATACCACTCACCCCCGTTTGCATTATATCTGATATGTCGGGTAGAAGGATTCCACCTATAGCTATGATAGGAAGGTTTATTCCGTACGCATTTACTTGCTCTATGATACGTTTGTAGCCATCTAACCCTAAAATGGGAGACAGTTTTTTCTTTGTAGTCGTAAAGCGAAAAGGACCGCAGCCAATGTAGTCTGCTCCAGCAGAATAAATACGTTTGATATCTTCAAAAGTATTTGCCGTACCGCCAATGATTTTATCCTTTCCAAGAAGACGACGTGCTTCATCAATAGGCATATCGTCCTTACCAAGATGTACACCATCAGCCCCAGTCCTTTCTACTAGTGCTACATGATCATCAAGAATGAAGATAGCATCGTATTGCCTGCATAGTTTTCTCGTACATTCAGCAGTCTTCAGAATCTCCTCTTTTGAAGCATCCTTCATTCGAAGTTGAATCCATCGGCATCCTCCTTCGAGTGCCATTCGAACACCATCTAAGTAATCATAGTGTTCATTGGCATGTGTAATAAACTGTATCATAAAGTTATTAGTTTTTCAGGATTAAACAAATGGTTAACAGGTCCGTGTCCTTCGCCTATATGAATATCCTTACCTGCTGCCAATGCTTGAGAAAGATAGTTCTCTGCAGCAGCTATAGCATCAGCTAAATCCAGTCCACGTGCTATAAAAGAAGTGATAGCAGAAGATAGAGTGCAACCTGTTCCATGTGTATTTCGGGTGTTTATTGTCTTATGAGTGAAAGTTTGTACGCCTCCATTAGCCATATAAAGTCTGTCAACCTTTTCACCTCCTTTCAAGTGACCTCCTTTTATTAGAATAGCTTTACAGTTCAAACTTAGGACTCTTTGTGCAGCTATATCCATATCATCGGTGGTATTTATTTTCATGTTAGACAATATTTCTGTCTCAGGAAGATTAGGAGTCAGCAGAGTAGCCATTGGAAGTAAAGAGTCACAAAATAGTTCTAAAGCATCTGGCTTCATAAGATTAAAGCCGCTTGTTGATACCATTATAGGGTCAATCACTATCGGGCATTTCGGATAATGCTTTAAAGTATCAGCTATGGCGTGTATAGTAGCACCATCATTTACCATCCCAATCTTTACAGCATCAGGTTTTATATCGTCCATAACCGCCTTAATCTGATCTGCAACGATAAGAGGATTCACACCAAAAACAGCTTCTACACCTTTCGTGTTTTGCACAGTAATAGATGTAATAGCAGCAGCAGCATAGACACCCAAAGCTGACATTGTCTTTATATCTGCTTGTATTCCAGCTCCACCGCTACAGTCAGAGCCTGCAATTGTCAATGCACAAATATACCTCATTCAACATATCGGTTTGTAGAGGTACGTCTATTGTAGTTTTTCAAAAGATAATACGAGATAGAAAACAGTCCCATTAATGGCAAACAAAGTGTAAGTATAGAATGAGACAATCCCTGCGGCTGCATTATCAGCGTCAGGTTCTATGGGTATAATCTCAGCAACACAACCGTGAAGCACCCCTTGTTTCTTATTTTTAATTTGGTGACAAAAATAAATGTTATTACTTAAATAAGGAAATAGTTATATAACATTTAACTTATATTTAACGTTTAGCGCGCTATATGATATAGCTCTTTTCCCTGATAAGTGGACTATATTAGTTAAGGTGGTGATGCCCCGCACATGTGGTGCTGGTGGTAAACACCAATGGTGTTGAGTACGAAATGTCATGCTATAGGTCGTCAATGAAAAAGCAATTTATTGTTGCCATACCTCAGATATAGTCATTATTCCCTATTCTTGACTTTTTTATAGGAGTTTTCGATACATATATTGCAGAAAAATATGTAAATTTGCACTTATATTAGCGTTAATCAACACACATATAAATCGTGAATAATTCTTCCACTATAAAGGGTTATGGATATGCCAGCCTTTCTGCAATTACGTTCGGTACTATCCCGCTTTTCTCTATTCCAGTAATGGAGTCGGGAATGTTACTGCCGTCAGTGTTAATCTATCGTTTCGCTTTCGGATGCCTTTTTATGATGACTATCCTCTTATGGCGTAAGCAAAACCTGCATATCCGATGGGGAGATGGACTTCGTATCATGTTCCTTTCGATTTTGTATGCAGTGTCGGCTGTATGCCTTTTCAGCAGTTACGAGTATATGCCAGGAGGTATAGCAACAACATTGTTATTCTCTTATCCCGTATGGACAGAGATATTACTCATCCTTTTCTTTAACGAAAAACTTACAATTCGCATATCATTAGCCATTTTACTTGCTATTGCTGGCGTTGCTTTTCTCGGTGGAATAGGGCATACAGATGGTATTAAGTCGATGTGGGGTGTTACGCTTGCGATGTCGTCAGGATTGCTTTATGCTATCTATATGGTGCTATTTCCTCACATGAGAATCCGTAAGCTACCTGCATTGAAGGTTAATTTCTATATCTTCTTTATGGCAATGTTGCTACTCATCCTTTATGCAACATTTACAACAGGAGGTGTACAGCGAATCTCTAACGCAGACTCTTTCTTATCATTGATATTACTGGGTTTAATTCCAACTACTATCAGTAATGTTACGTTGGTACGTTCACTCACCTTGATTGATTCTGCCAGTGTTGCTATCTTAGGAGCCTTTGAGCCACTCACGGCAATGACGATTGGTATCACACTCATGGGCGAACCACTCACAACATCTATTATTATTGGTTGCATACTTATCATTACCTCCGTAATACTTCTTATCACAAAGGGCAAAACCTTACCTAATCCTCTTAAAAAATATGTTGAACACCAAGAATAAAAACATACTATGGCACCTTCTTGCCATTGCTATTGTTGCCGTATGGGGCACTACCTTTGTAAATACAAAAGTGCTTTATAACAGTGGATTGACACCATTGGAAATCTTTTTCCTACGCTTTGTCATTGCCTATATCTGTATATGGTTTATCTCGCCACGTCAGCTCTTTTCTCGTACATGGCGTGATGAATTAATCATGGTTTTATTAGGTATAACGGGCGGTTCGGTGTTCTTCCTCGCAGAGAACTATGCAGTAGGACTTACTTATGTCAATAACGTTAGTTTCATTGTTTGTACTGCACCACTGCTTACAGTACTACTTGGTATTACCTTTGTGAAGAGTATTAAAGCAAGTTGGTCACTGATTCTCGGTTCATTAATAGCCTTAATGGGTGTTGCTATCGTTATCTTCAATGGTAGTTTTGTCCTACATCTGAATCCCTGGGGCGACCTTCTCACGTTGTTAGCATCACTATGTTGGGCTGTTTATTCCTTACTAATGAAAAAGATTTCAAACAGTTATTCAGCTGTTTTTATAACACGTAAGATTTTCTTTTATGGTCTTATCACAGTGCTGCCTGCCTTTATCTTCGACCCATGGACCGCTACAACCTCCATGCTTCTTACACCGAAAGTACTCCTAAATCTCTTGTTCCTTGGTCTTGTAGCGTCTTTCCTCTGCTTTGTTCTGTGGACATTAGTCATTACGAAGATTGGTGCTATGACATCATCAAACTATCTATACCTTAACCCTATCACAACAGTAGCAACCAGTGCTATCTTCCTCAACGAGCCGATGACAGCCATAGCGTATGTCGGGAGTGCGTTGATATTAATAGGTGTGGCGGTGTCGAACAAATAATAGTAGTGTTTGTAGATACCAACTATTAGATAAGAAACCGATAGGAGAGCAAGTTCACCTTTCTATTAGTCTGTCTTAAACTATATTGTCTTTTAATAATAACTTAATCATAATATGAGAAAAATAGTATTGATTACTGGTGCTACCAGTGGAATTGGCGAAGCCTGCGCACGTAAGTTTGCGCAAGGAGGGTATGATGTTATCATTACTGGCCGTAGAGCACAACTTCTTGCTAACCTAAAAAAAGAACTCGAAGCAGAAGGAGTAAGAGTGTTAGCACTTGCTTTTGACGTACGAAATCGTAATGCAGCAACAGCAGCAATCAATAGCCTACCACTTGAATGGCAGCAGATAGATGTCTTGATTAACAATGCTGGTTTAGCTCTTGGCTTAGAACCAGAGTACGAAGGAAGTTTTGAGGATTGGGATACGATGATAGACACCAATATTAAAGGACTCTTAACCATGACACGTCTTGTTGTACCAAGAATGGTAAAGCGTGACAGTGGACATGTTATTAATATCGGATCAGTGGCTGGTGAAGCTGCTTATGCAGGCGGTAATGTCTATTGTGGTACAAAGGCTGCTGTTAAGACTATCACTGATGGGCTCCGCATTGACCTTGCCCACACCTCCGTACGTGTAACAAATGTAAAACCAGGATTGGTAGAGACTCACTTCTCTAACGTACGTTTCCATGGTGATGACGCTCGTGCTGATAAGGTATATGAAGGTGTTAAGCCTCTTACTGGTGCTGACATAGCTGAGGTTGTATTCTATGCTGCTTCTGCACCAGCCCATGTTCAAATTGCCGAAGTGCTCGTTCTTGCTACGCATCAAGCAAATGGAAGTGTCCTACATAGAAACACATCAAAGTAAATATCAACTTTCCTCGGTCTACCTTGGATAGCTTTTAGCACATAAACAAAGTATTTTTATTAGCTCAAAAGAGAAATAAAAAGTAATTATAGCGTGGGGATACAGGTTTATACGTTTATTATAGTTGGTCAGAAATAGACGTATGAACTCGTATCCCTACTTACTTTACTAAATATACAGAAGAAATGAAACTTGAATTTATTGACCATAATACATATAAAAAATTAGATTGTGAAGCCATTTTTGATGAACTTCATAATGATATTTATCGGAAATATGGAAAAATAATAAATGCCAATTCATATATAAAAATTGCATGGTCGAGCGACCTATTACTACCTCAATTTTTAGATTTATCGTCGAAAATATATGCAATAGGGATTGACCAAAATTTTGCTATTTATGATTTTGAAAAGAAACACAGAATTATGTATTTGGACTTAATGTTTCTTTTTTGTGAAATGGTAAAGGTTAACCAAAAATTATTTATTGCAACTGAATTAGAAGTTATTGTTGTAGATTTAGAAGACTATAACATTATTGATACCATATCATTACCAGATATGTACGATAAAATTGAGATTAATTGTGATAAAATTGACATTCATTGTTGGGAAAATATTCTTATAAAGTATTACACAAGGGATGATTAAAATAAACAATACCTTTCTTGTTGTGAAACGATAAAGTTAACTCAATATCTATTTGTCTACACTAATAAATTAAAAATAATGGGATTATATAGCATATCTGGACTTCTGATTATATGTTTATCTTGCTATCTCTTTTATTGTTTGAGGCATTCTCAAAAGATAAACACTTTGATTTCATCAGTTGCATATATTTCTTTATGTGTTATTTTTATCTTAGGTTTTGTAGGATTGTTTAATAAAGCCTTAGAGGGAACGAACTATATAATAGTAGGTATCATTATGATATGGATATGTTCTAAGGCTCATCATTCTGGAGGAGGTGGCGAATATATGTATATAAGAGGATGGATAGGTGCTATCATCTCGTTGGTATATGGAATTTTAAAAATACTAAATATAATATAAATGGGATGAATCTCATGCAATAACTCTTATTATATACTGCCCTAAAAAATAATCACACTGTTGCGAAATATATTTACATTAACCCTTAGTCTACTTATAAAAATTAGGGGAAAAAGTACCATTTTGCTCTCCTTTGTAACTATCTCGTTATTAAGATGTTACAAGACTGCATAATAAGAGGTGCTTAATAGGACTTCAAAAGGGCGTTAGTTAGACCTCAAAAGGGCATCTTTTGCAAGCTAAAAGAGCGTCTTTTCAAAGCCAATTAAGCCTTGATAAAAACAGAGGTGGAGAAAAGTATTTACAAAATCGGCTGTTTTGTCTTATGTAAATGGTTCTACTTTCCTATTATATCTATAAAGAGTCTTGTATGCTAAGGCCTTTCCTTAGAGTGTTTATTACCCCTTAGATTTACTCTCACGAGCAGTCTTAATTCTATCTTGAATCATCTGATAGTGTGAGATAGCATGTTTACGAGCATTGATAATCTGGAATCTATAGACAAAGCAGGTTGTAACAAAATATACAGCCGCCTGTATCCATAACGCACGAACCTCAGGTAACACGTCATCAATAGTTGCCCCCATAGAGGCTATTCGCAAATAGCCACGAACGCCAAAGGTAGAAGGTACAAGCCAACTAACACCTTGCCATCCACCAGGAATACTACTCTGCGGCCATGATGCACCCGTAAGAAAAAGGAATGGAATGGACGTGAAGACCACTAAAAGCATTACATTCTCACGATAACGCACAAGACATGAGATAGTCATACCAAAGAAGATAACCGCTAACAGATATGGCAAAAGAAGCCAAAAGAGGTCAGAAGGACGAGCAAGCATAGTGAAGTTAAACAAATGGGGGATAACCATTGATACGTATGCTGCCATAACACAATAGATCATGAAATAGCAAGAGAATTTACCAAGTACTATCTTCATAATTCCATTGTAGTGCTTACCAATAGGAACAAGGTCTTGAAAACGATTGTTTTCACGTGCTGTACCTGCCGATAAGCCAATTCCGAGAAGCAATGTCTGTTGTAGAATAAGAATCAACACACCAGGAAGAATAGCATTGCCATAACCTCCCGTTGTATTAAAGATAGGTTCTGCATCTACTATCATTGGTTCGGTGCTAACCTCTTCGTCTCTTTCTGTAAACGATAAAGAATGTTCTTTCTTTATGTCAGTACCCATTTCCATTGATACTGCCAATGCAGTCTGATAGATAGCCTTATAGGTAAGCATCAGACTCATGTCACAATACACACCCACATGAGCCTTTTCACCACGATGCAAAGTGCGATCAAAATCACTTGGAAAGTAGAGTACACCATGAACAGCCTGTTTTCCCACCAATGCTTCAGCCTCTTGTAGGTCATTACAATAGTAGGCGGCACGTACATCAGGTGATGCATCAAAATTTTGAATAAACTCACGTGAAGATGAAGAGTGAGATAAATCGACAATAGCAACAGGAACTTCACGCACCACCTCATTATTATATATCCAGGAGTAAAGTAGTGGGTAAGCCAAAGGGACAAGGAGAAAGAACATTAATACTCCTTCGTCCTTAATCGTACTCTTCATTTCCAACCACCATATATAACAAAGAGAAGAGAGGAAACTCAGCGGTCCTGAGCTTGCTTTCTTTGTATTAGTAGGCTTTGTTGTATTCTTTGTTTCTGACATAATTGACAGTTTATTGGCTCCTCTTCTTTGAGAGATTATTTAATCAGTGATGAATAACATACAGAAATATAAACCTTTATAGAGATTTTCCTTTTATAATATTCTATAAATACATTCATCTTTTATGACCGTTAATGGACAATACTTGTATATCTCTATGGTATATACACATACTCAACCATCGCTCGCTTAATATTTCTAATCACAAGGATTGGCAATGATGCAAAAGCCACCAGTGCAACGACATTCACCCACGCATTTATCAATGGATAACCATTGAAGATACAGATTTGATAAATCATATAATAATGGCGCAGTGGTATGATCTGTGCCAAGGCTTCAATCATACCGTTCATAGCAAATAGTGGGAAGGTTGCACCACAGGCAGAGAAACCTACCACAGCCCAAAGAGAACATATACTCATTGACATTCGTAGAGAAGGCATCAATCCAAAGACAAAAACACCAAAGCCCTGAGATGACAATACAGTAAGTATGGCAAGGAAGACTATCATACCCAGACCACCTGGGTGTGGAAAATTCAGATAGCCATAAACATACCATTCATAACCTAAGAATATGGTTAAGAAAATGAGTGTCTGTGGTAATAGCTTACCCATAAGGGCTACAAGAATATTATTTCCAGCCATAGACATCCACTCATTTGCTCTGCCAAACTTTAACTCGGTGCCGATAGAGTAGGCTGTAATGAGAAACATGAATAGCACAAGAATACCAGGAATCATAATACTACTCAAATAAACATTATAGTTCATCCAAGGATTACCAACCATGTGCACGTCGAGTCCTATTGGCTGAATGATTGTTTTAATCTCATCTGGCGTCTTGCCAAGCATCTGCAACTTGGCTGCACCAACAGCTGCAGAACTTAATGTAGTCACAGTTTTGAGATCTTTAAAAATCATTCCTCCCGCAACAAGTGTTACATTACTATAGTAGAAAGAGATTTCTGGTTGACGTTGAGAAACAAGTTTTGCCGTTGTTCCTTCTGGGATATAAAGAAAACCATATATCTCATTGCGCTGTATTGCCTTACGAGCTTCAGCTACATTGTTATAATATCCTGCGACACGAGTACTTTGGAAACCATCCAACTGACGAATCATTGCACGTGTAACGGAAGTATTATCATAATCGACAACACCACACGGAAGTTTCTCTGGCTGCCCAGTACTCATCAAAGAAGTAAAGAAGAAGATGATAATAATGGGGAAGACCACCATACAACAGATGTAGATGGGGTTATGTATCATCAATCCTACTTCACGAGCAGAGAGATTAACAATCCTTCTTATGTATAAGAATAATTTCTTCATTATGATTAAAAAGTCTCCTAAACTCCCTCTATAAGGGGATATTATGTGAGGAGAACTGCCTTTAAATGTCTTTGTCAGATGGTCTTTAAATAACGAAAGTTTACTATCTTATTAGTAAAGTAAGCCCCTCTGTCTTTGGTGTTAAGCCTTAGCACCATTGGTGTTAGCCATCAGCACTACATGTGTTTACCATTAACACATCTATAGAAGATGCTAAGAGAGGTCTATTTTAACCATTATTTGACAACTGATTGTTACTGAAATAACCAATTTTATCCCGTTAGGCAACTCCCCTCCTTCGGAGGGGCTGAGGGAGGTCCTACTTCTTTAATATCAACGACATACCAGGTTTCAAACCTTCAACCTTCTTTGTTGGTTTTGCCTTTACTTGGAATGTCTTTAAATCATACTGCCCATTGGTCTTAGTGGCCTTCCATACTGCGTAAGAACCTTTATCTTTTAAGGAAATTACACGCAGTTCGATGTCCTTATCAAGAGCAGGAGCATATGCTTTCAATACAGTTCCAACCTTCATATCCTTGAGTTGATCCTCGCGAACATTAAAGGTTCCCCAAATATCATCAACCATTGAGATACTCATAATAGGACTGCCTAAACCAACAAGTTCGCCCACCTTTGGATAGATTGTTTCAACCTCTCCGTCTGCTGTTGCACGCTGTACGGTTTCTTTCAAGACTGAACGAACTACATCAACTGCAGAACGAGCAGCCTGAGCCTGCTTTCTTGCAGCCTCTTTTGTCTCACGTTGTGCACCATTCTTGGCAAGTTCCCACTGTGATTTAGCAACTTGTACTCCAGCCTTTGTCGCCTCGTATGCAGCCATTGCTTCGTCACGTTTCTGTGCACTCATCACTCCTTCATCATATAATCGTTGCATACGGCCATAAGTCTTTTCGGCGATACTATTTGCAGCAATAGCCTGCTGATAAATCTGATAAGCACTTTCAACAGTCTCACGACGTGTAGGACCTTCTGCCAATGCACTTAAAGCATCTGTTGCACCAGCCGCAGCCTCAGCTACTTTCTCCTGTGTACTTGCTTCTGGAATAGCCAAAGTTGCAAGAACATCTCCCTTATGAACAAAGTCACCTTCCTTCACCTTAATATCTGTGATACGACCAGGAAACTTACAAGCTACACGATATTCGCTTACTTCCACTTCTCCTTGTATGGTCTCTTCTGTGCGGTCAATGGTGAAATAACCAATAACGGCTACAATAACTACAACCGAAACAAAGCCCAACACGGCTAATAGAATGTTGTTATGTTGTGATTTTGCTGACATACTTTTGAGATTTGATTTTTATATGTTAAGTATTTTATTCTTGTAAAATGAGTCTTTAAGAGATGAATTAATGACCTACTAATGCTTCATGAAGTTCAAGACTCAAAGTTCAAACTTTAGTTATAGACCGCCAAGAGCCTTTTGTAATCCAGTCTGTGCTAACTTGACGCTAATTTCAGCATCAATGATTGCCATGCGTGAAGTCTGCCAAGCAGTCTGAGCAGCCATGACTTCTGTAACCGTCATAACGCCCTCCTTAAAGCCTACATTTGCACAACGTAGATTCTCTTCTGCGGCAGCCATATTCTTATGAGATGTAGCAAGTTGCTTGTTAGCATCCTTAAGACGTAGTCTATTTTGCTCTATCTCTAAGTCAATCTTCTTACGTACATCATCCATTTCCAGCTGTGCGATACTTGTAGCTGTCTTGCTTGCACGTACCTTATATTTGTTTTCTCCCCAAGTCCATACTGGTACTTGAACTGTTATTCCTATGTTCCATAAATCTGTAAAACGCTTCTGAAAACCATTAAAGAGATTCGGATTAGATACGGAATAACCAGCTGTAAGAAGTACATGTGGCATATAAAGCGAACGAATAAGTTTGGTGTTCTGTATGCTCAAATCAACTGCATTTTGCAAGAGACGTAACTCTGGACGAGCTTCGTTAAGCCCAGTAGTATCAGAAGAGGAGACTGCATAGTTATCATATTGTGTAGAAGGAGTAGGAGGGAGGTCAACATCACCTTCATCCGAGAGCAAGATATCACCATTTAACTCAAGACCACAAAGCTCACACAATGCCATCTTTGCCAATGATACACCACTTTGAATACGAGCAATTTGCATATCAGCTGTATTAACAGCGACCTCAACCTTCAATCCATCAGCTCGAGTAGCAACACCCTCACGAATCATCTTCTTAACATCTTCATTGAGCTTTTGTGCTAAATCACGATAGCGAGTTGCCAATGCCTCTTTCTTCTTTAAGGAGATTGCCAACCAATAGGCATTATCGACTCCATAGAGCACCAACTGTCGCTTGAGGCTGATATTGTTCTGCGCAACCTGCTCACCAATAGCTGCCATATCGTTAGCTGCCTTGATAGCACCACCCATATAAATAGGTTGATTTACAACAATACCACCAGCATAGACATTCTTCGTATTAGAACGGAATGCCTCATTGATGCTTTGCCCGATATTATTTCCTGCCTGAGTGAGCGGTGTAGCAACATTGCTAAAGAGCTGACCAAGCTGCTGAGCCATCTGTGGACTAAGTATACCTTGTTGTGCTAATGAAGTGAGATTCTGACCGATCTGCCCCCCTAATTGTCCGAAAGTATTTGTTCCGAGATTACTAAAAGTATTCTTCTGATCGTCACTGAGGAGTGATATCTCACGTGAAAAGTGCTGATAACCAGCGAGTGCGTCAACACGTGGCAGATACTTTGTCTTGGCTGCCTTACGTGTATTTTCTGCCACTTCTACTGTCATACGTGAAACCTGTAGCTGGCGATTATTCTGTAAAGCCAGCTCTCGACATTTCTGCAGGGAGTACACCTCCTGTGCATGAATGCCCAAGGTAGCACCCAATAAAATTACTATGGTGAATAATTTTTTCATTATCTAAATGTCTCTAAAAATATCTTTTGCAAAGATAACTTTTTTATGTTGATTAACAAGAAAAGGTAAACTGATAATCATTAAAATACAAAAATATGTCTATTTTTAGGGAAATATAGAACAAGTTTCGAAATAAATGTTTAACTTTGCAGAAGTGGTTTGTATAAAATACAAGTGCGAAAACATTTCATACGGTGAAAAAAAACAATTTCTTTTATCGTGCATTTGACCTCTATTATGATGGTTTCCGGCACATGACATTAGGTAAAACGCTCTGGACAGTGATAATAGTTAAGTTGGCTATTATGTTCCTTGTGTTAAAGATATTCTTCTTCCCAAACTTTTTAAAAGAGAATGCGGAAAAAGGGAAAGAAGGTGATTTCATTGAGCAACAGCTGATGAAAAGATAATTTCTTTCAACTATTTTCACTACTTTATTACCAATAGCAACTATTCAATTCTTAACATTTTAATAAATAACAACAAACAATGGAAAACCTACTTTTAGCCATTGATCCAGGAACTGTTGACTGGTCACGTGCACAGTTTGCACTGACAGCCATCTATCATTGGCTTTTCGTTCCCTTGACACTGGGCTTAGCTGTCGTAATGGGAATCATGGAGACTTGTTATTATCGCACCCGAAAGGAGTTCTGGCGTAAAGCAGCTCAGTTCTGGCAGCGATTGTTTGGTATTAACTTTGCCATGGGTGTTGCCACAGGTATCATCCTTGAGTTCGAGTTTGGAACAAACTGGAGCAACTATTCTTGGTTCGTTGGTGACATTTTTGGTGCACCACTTGCCATCGAAGGTATCTTGGCTTTCTTTATGGAGTCAACATTCGTTGCTGTGATGTTCTTCGGTTGGAACAAAGTGTCAGCAGGCTTCCACCTTGCGTCAACATGGCTCACTGGTTTGGGAGCAACTATCTCTGCATGGTGGATTCTCGTGGCTAATGCGTGGATGCAGTATCCTATCGGTTGTACCTTCAACCCAGATACGATGCGCAATGAGATGACCTCATTCCTCGACGTTGCGCTAAGTCCATTTGCTATTGACAAGTTCACACACACAATTACTTCTTCTTGGATATTGGGTGCAGCATTCACCGTTGGTGTAAGCTGCTGGTATCTGCTTCGCAAGCGTCACATTGAACTTGCAAAGGAAAGTCTCAAAGTGGGTGCTGCTGTTGGTCTTGTAGCTTCACTTTTAGCAGGCTCTACAGGTCACAACTCTGCTTATATGGTAGCACAGTCACAACCAATGAAACTCGCTGCAATGGAGGCTCTCTATGAGGGTGGTACTTCTCAGAGCCTTACCGCAGTAGCTTGGGTAAATCCTTTTAAGCAGCCTGATTATATGAATCAGTCAGAGCCTCCTATGCGAATAGCTATCCCTAATATGCTTTCTATCCTTGCAACAAAGGATGCTCATGGTTATGTCCCAGGTGTAAAGGATATTATCCGTGGTTATAAGAAGGCTGACGGTACAATGGAACCATCATTGAAAGAGAAGCAGGAACGCGGTCGTAATGCCATACAAGCACTTAAAGACTATCGTGCAGGAAAGAACAAAGAGTCTAATCTCAAAGTTCTTGAAAAAGATATGAAGTACTTTGGCTATGGATATATTAAGGATGCTAAGCAGGTTGTACCATTCATTCCTATTAACTTCTGGTCATTCCGCATTATGGTTGGCCTTGGCTGTTTCTTCATCCTTATCTTTGCAGTGATATTGTTTATTGTTTACAAGAAAGATATTACTCGTCCACGCTGGTTGCAGAGAGTAGGTATTGCACTCATCCCATTAGCTTTTATTGCAAGTGAGTGTGGATGGCTTGTTGCCGAATTTGGCCGCCAGCCATGGACAATCCAGGATATGCTTCCAACATGGGCAGCAGTGAGCGACCTCTCAAGTGGTGGTATCGCATTCACCTTCTTCCTCTTCCTTGTTCTCTTTACTGCAATGTTGACAGTTGAAGTTAGTATTATGTGTAAGCAAATTAAGAAAGGACCAGAACTATGACATACGATTTTCTGCAACACTACTGGTGGTTCATCATCTCACTTTTAGGTGGACTACTTGTCTTCCTACTGTTCGTGCAGGGTGCAAACTCAATGATTTTCCAATTGGGTAAGACTGAAGAAGAGCGCCGCATGCTCATTAATTCAACAGGTCGTAAGTGGGAGTTCACCTTTACAACACTTGTAACATTTGGTGGAGCATTCTTTGCTTCTTTCCCATTGTTCTATAGTACCAGTTTTGGTGGTGCTTATTGGGTGTGGGTATTGATTCTCTTCACTTTTATCATTCAGGCTATTAGTTATGAATTCCAGAACAAGGCAGGTAACCTCTTGGGTGTTCGTACCTTCCAGACAGGATTGATTATTAATGGTATTCTTGGTCCATTGCTCTTAGGTGGAGCTGTTGCAACCTTCTTTACAGGTTCTAACTTCATCGTAGAGAAAGGTAACATTACTGACTTCATGCAGCCTGTTATCTCTCATTGGGCAAATGGTTCACGTGGACTCGACGTACTGCTTAATCCTTGGGTAGTTATCTTTGGTATTTCAGTAGTATTCCTTGCACGTATCCTCGGCACACTCTATATTAATAATAATGTGAACGATGACATTATCCGTGGACGTGTTCGCAAGCAGTTGCTCGTTAACACTGTTCTTTTCTTACTGTTCTTCTTGCCTTTCCTTATTGTAACATTGGTAGGCGAGGGCTACGCAGTAAATGAAGCTGGCGTTATCGTTATGGAACCAATGAAGTATTTGAACAACTTATTAGCAATGTGGCCATTAGCTATCATTCTGCTTGTAGGTGTCGTTCTCTTGCTTTTCGGAATCATTAAGACCGTCCTTAAGCCAGAGTATGTACGTGGTATTTGGCCTGCAGGTATTGGTGTTGTATTGGTTGTTTTGGTTCTCTTCCTCATTGCAGGATGGAACAACACAGCTTACTATCCATCAACAGCCGACCTCCAGAGTTCATTGACACTTCAGAACAGCTCTTCAAGCGAGTTTACATTGAAGGCTATGTTCTATGTTAGCTTCCTTGTTCCATTCGTTTTGGCATACATCGTTTATGCTTGGCGTGCAATCGACAAGAAGGCTATTGACCGTAAGGAAATTGCTGAGGACGACCACGCTTACTAAGTTTTAGTCCTCCTGTTCTATACAGATAAAAGTCTATGGGGTGAGAAGAAGTATCTATTTATGAGCTTCTCTCACCCCTTCTTCATATAGAAAAAAATACTAAACTTTTTTTTAATTCAGCTTGTTCATTAGATAACAACACTCACTTTTTTACAAAAACAGATATTTGTTGTACTTGAAATATATTTACAAATATCTCTGTGAAAAGCACTTTTGGATTCAAAAAATGACCATCAAAAACCATAGTCACAACTATCAGTTAATCAATAGATTACAAAGTTCGAAAACAAAAGGTGCTTAATTAGCTTCTAACTAACGCCCTTTAAGGGTTCAATTAAGCCTTTGTTAGAGGTCAATTAAGCCTTAATTGAACCCTTATTGGGCGTCTTTCATTTTGCGTGTTTAGAATTATCTTTACAAAACAGCAACTTTGTATTGTGTCAATCAAAATGAAATTCAAAAAATAAAGTTCAAATTTCGATTAAGACAATATTTTTTTTATCTTTGCAGAAAATAGCTGTATGAATTTGAAGATAAAGATATTAGTTTTATTTATAGCTCTATTTTTCTTTAGAGGTTGTTCTTCCGAAGTCAGCTATAGTAGTCAAATAATAAACTATGATTTTCATCAATTAGATGGTGTCTTAATCTATAATAGAGATATTGACGTGATTATTTTTGAGCTTTTTAGGGTAAAGGCGAGTGGTCTTGTGTTTGTAGATAATCATCTAAGAATAACTAAAAAACCAAAGAACTATCCCTTACAGAATAACAAGATTATTAAGTTTCTCAAGGCTTACAAGAAATTAAATTTATCGTATTGTCGCATAGATCATGGGAAGATAATAAGAGTTATTTCTAATGGTATTGACTATATAAAAATAAATAAAGACTATCATGACAAATTATACCTTTTCAATTCGCATAAGCAAGAATATGAATATATTGGCAATGATTGGTATGTAAAGAGGATGTAAATAACATAGATAAAAGAAAAATGAAACAGAGATTATTAATTTATACGGTATGGATTGCCATTTTCTTATGTATATCCATTTTGATTCTTTTCATAACTGCCATAACGCAAAGCTATTTTTCATATCTAAACTTGGTAATATACATACCATCTATCATACTTTCATCTGCCTCATTTGCAGTCATATTTGAAGACAAATGGTGGATAAGTCTAATTGAAGGTATGATTACAAGTCTGCCAGCTCTTTACCTATTCTATTTTATTTAGATACCGTTGATTGCAGAAAAGTAAAAGATTATCATTTTTACTTTTCTTTATTACCTTCTACTTCACCAATCTTTCGTGAAGAATTGTCAGCTAACACGTCGTTGACTATGTTAGTAAGCTGCTCTTTTAGTTCATTAATAAATTGAGAAGCATCATACTTCTTTGCTTCAATATCACGAAGTTTCTTCTCCCAGATACCCGTCAATTCGGCTGATGTAAGAAGTTTCTCGTGAATAGTATCAATCAGTGCAATACCAGTCTCAGTAGCTTCTATATTCTTTCTTTTACGACGAATATAATGGCGTTTGAAGAGCGTCTCAATAATTCCTGCACGTGATGAAGGTCGACCGATACCGTTCTCCTTCATAGCAGCACGTAGGGTTTCGTCCTCAACAAGCTTACCAGCAGTTTCCATTGCACGAAGCAAAGAGGCCTCAGTGTAATGCTTCGGAGGAGTTGTCTGCTTTTCGGTAAGGGTAGGGGTGTGCGGTCCTGATTCCCCTTTCTTAAAGGTAGGAAGTAAAGGAGAGGCTGTTGCGGTTCCTTCTTGGCTGTCATCAGATGGAGTAGAGGAGGAGCCTGCTGGCGTTTCAGTGCAAACTCTCCAACCCAAATCTAATATTTCTTTGCCAGACACCTTAAACTCTATCTCGTCCACCTTGCCTAATACAGTTGTCGTAGAGAACTTACAATCGGGATAGAAAGCAGCGATAAAGCGACGAGCTATGAGGTCGTATACCTTTTGCTCAGCATCTGTCAGTCCTTGTGGTAGTACACCTGTCGGAATAATGGCATGGTGATCTGTCACCTTTGAGGAATCAAAGACGCGTTTTGTCTTAGGCAATGGCTTGCCACCCAACATCTTTACAATATCAGCATAAGGCTTTTTACCCGCAAAGGTAGTTTGAAAGAGTCCGTTCATTATCTGTGGACACTTCGGATAGATATCATCAGAGAGAAACTGTGTGTCAACACGTGGATAAGTTGTAAGCTTACGTTCGTAGAGAGTTTGAATCGTATTGAGTGTCATTTCTGCAGAAAATCCAAACTTACGGTTACAATCTACTTGTAGAGAGGTGAGATCATAAAGCTGTTTAGGCTGTTCTGCTCCTTTCTTTTTTGCAACGCTTGTAATCGTAAAAGGCTTTCCTTCAATCGTTGAGAAGGCTTTTTCGCCTTCTTCTTTAGAGGTAAATTTACCCTTTGTCGCCGTAAACTGCGTATCACGATAGACTGTTGCCAATACCCAATAAGGTTCTGGCTTAAAGTTATCTATCTCTTTCTGTCGCTGTACGATGAGTGCCAAGGTTGGTGTCTGTACTCGACCAATTGACAAAACCTGACCTCTACCATAACTATTGTTGCCATACTTTAATGTATAAAGGCGTGTGGCATTCATTCCTAACAGCCAGTCACCGATAGCACGAGACAATCCTGCGAGGTAAAGTGGTTGATATTGCTCTTGTTCCTTTAAGTTAGCAAACCCCTCACGAATAGCTTCATCCGTCATCGAAGATATCCAAAGACGCTTCACAGGACATTTCACACCTGCCTTTTGCATTACCCACCGCTGAATTAATTCACCTTCCTGACCAGCGTCACCACAGTTGATAATCATCTCAGCCGACTGATAAAGCTTCTCAATAACAGCAAACTGCTTCTTGATACCTTCGTCCTCAATGAGCTTAATACCAAAGCGGGGAGGTATCATTGGCAATGCAGCGAGACTCCAATACTTCCAGTTTGTGAAATAATCATTAGGCTCCTTCAACTCACAAAGGTGGCCGAAGGTCCATGTTACCTGGTAATTATTGCCCTCCATATAGCCATTACAAGCCTTATTGGCTCCAAGGATTCGAGCTATATCTTTAGCAACACTGGGTTTCTCTGCAATGCAAACTATCATACAATTTCTTCTTAGTTTTAAGCCATTTTACCTTTGCAAAGGTAAGAAAAATATTCTTTGTGACGGATTAAACTTATTTTATTACCTGTCTTTTTTGCAATTTTCTTCTGCCATCTAAGTTATTTTATCTAAATTTGTAGCATAGAAACGAACAAGAAAAATAAATTTATGAGAGTTGGTCTCTTTATTCCATGTTACGTCGATGCACTTTATCCACAAGTAGGCGTAGCAACTTATAAGCTTTTAAAAAAGCTAAAAGTAGATGTAGTCTATCCTGAACGTCAGACTTGTTGTGGTCAACCAATGGCAAATGGTGGCTTTCAGCGTATGTCTGATCACCTTGCAGAACGTTTTGAGGATAAATTTAAAGACTTCGATTATATAGTAACACCAAGTGTATCTTGTGCTGCTTTTGTGAGGGTTAATTACCCACAAATACTCGATCATGAGTGTCATACACCTAAGAAAACAATGGAGTTGGTAGAATTCTTACATGATGTTTTGAAGGTAAAGGAGCTTCCTGGAAGTTTTCCTCATGTCGTGTCTGTTCATAACTCTTGTCATGGTGTACGTGAGTTAACACTTAGTACACCTTCAGAATTGCAAGAGAAGCCTGCAAATAAGATCGTTGAATTATTGAAACTCAAGGACGGTATCACGGTTAAAGAACCTGACCGCAAGGATGAGTGTTGTGGCTTTGGTGGTATGTTTGCTGTCGAAGAATCTTATATTAGCACTGCAATGGGTAATGATAAAGTGAGACGACACATGGATACGGGTGCCGAGTTTATTACAGGTTCGGATAGTTCATGCTTAATGCATATGCAGGGTGTAGCAGGAAAGAACCACTATCCTATTAAGTTCATGCATGTAGCTGAGATCTTAGCTGCAGGTTTATGATTTGTATGTAAAGGTTATAAAAGACAATAGAGTTATGTCAACATATCATTCTAAAAAAGCAAAAGAGTTTCTGAAAAACCCTAAGAAGGTTGAACGACATGACCGTACATTTTGGTCACTACGTCAGAAAAGAGATGCTGCAGCGGCAGAATTACCAGAATGGGAGGATTTACGTGAACATGCAAGTCGAATAAAAGAGCATACAGCGACCCATTTAGCTGACTATTTAGAGCAATTCTCTAATAGTCTGGAACGTAATGGTGTTATTGTTCATTTTGCAAAAGATGCACAAGAATTTAATGAAATGGTTTATGGGATACTTGAATCTCATAAAGTAAAGAAACTCGTTAAATCTAAATCTATGCTGACCGAGGAATGTGAAATGAATCCTTATCTAATAAAGAGAGGAATCAATGTCGTTGAATCCGACCTTGGTGAGCGTATTCTTCAACTCATGCACTTGAAGCCTGCGCATATTGTTATGCCTGCTATTCACTTGACTCGTGATGAGATAGGAGAGATGTTTGAAGAGAAAGGAATTTCTAAAGAGAAAGGAAATCATGATCCAGCTTATCTTACACGTTGCGCACGTGAAGATTTGCGTGGTGATTTTATGGATGCAGATGCTGGATTGACGGGTTGTAACTTTGGTGTTGCTGCGACAGGAGATTGCGTTGTATGTACCAATGAAGGAAATGCTGATATGTCAACCTCGGTACCTAAATTACATATTGTAGCAATGGGTATTGAGAAAGTTATTCCTGATTATGATTCGTTGGCAGTGTTCCAACGCTTATTAGCACGTAGTGGAACGGGACAACCTTCAACTGCCTTTACCTCTCAATTCCGCAAGGCACGACCAGGAGGTGAGATGCATGTAATATTGGTAGATAATGGTCGTAGTGACATGATTGCTAATAAAGAACATTGGATGACACTAAAGTGCATTCGATGTGGTGCATGTATGAATACTTGCCCTGTCTATCGTCGTTCTGGAGGTTATTCATATAGTTACTTTATTCCAGGCCCTATTGGAGTTGACCTTGGTATGCTTAAAAATCCCAAACAGCATAGTGGGAATGTGTCTGCATGCTCATTATGTTTGAGTTGTGATTGTGTTTGTCCTGCAAAGGTAACACCAGGTAGTCAGATTTATCGATGGCGTCAAAGCCTTGAGAAATATGGTACAGAGAATAAAGAAAAGAAAGTGATGGCAGAAGGTATGAAAGTTGTTTACGAAAACTATCATGTTTATGATGCTTTACTTCGTAATTCATCAGTTGCCAATCACATACCAGAATCACTTATGGATATAAAGCTTAACCCATGGAGCATTGGGCATACTATGCCTAAGTTTGCAAAAAAGCCTTTCCATGTCATATTTAAGCACGCAATGGAGGAATTGAAGCATGAATAAAGAAGATTTATTTAGCAAATTACGACGTAATACAAAAGAACAATTTGATATGCCTGAGAAGTCTATTGAGGGTATTAAATATCAAGATGTAGTACAGCAATTCATTGAGATGAGTCATATCGTGGGTTGTGAGGTCATTGAGGCACAAGCTGAAGATGATATTAATAAACTGATACAAAAGGCTTATCCTGATGCTAAGGTATTGGCTTCAAATGTACAAGGAATAAAGGCAGACCTTAATCCTGATACTGTTTCAAAGGCACAAGACCTCAATGGAACAGATGTAGGAATTATTCAGGGAGAAATTGCTGTAGCAGAAAATGGATGTGTATGGGTGCCACAGACAATGAAAGAAAGAGTTGTTTGTTTCATCTCAGAAAACCTTGTAATTCTCGTCCACCGTAACAATATCGTCAATAATATGCATGAAGCATATAAAAAGATAAACATGACAGACTATGGTTACGGCTGTTTTATATCTGGTCCCAGCAAAACAGCCGATATCGAACAAGCACTTGTTATGGGAGCGCAGGCTGCTCGTGGAGTTACAATTATATTAATGGATTAAAAGTTAATTTTGTCAAAAACATAAATATAACGTATTGTTAGGAGAGGTTTACGACTTTTTTTATTAACTTTGCAAGGAGAAAAGAAAGTTAAAAATATAACTGATTTTTAATAAACATATAAGTTATGAAGATTGAAAAAGTACATGCTCGCGAGATTATGGACTCACGTGGCAATCCTACAGTTGAAGTAGAGGTAACTCTCGAAAATGGTGTAATGGGTCGTGCAAGCGTTCCATCTGGTGCTTCTACCGGTGAGAACGAGGCTCTGGAGCTTCGTGATGGCGATAAGAATCGTTTCTTGGGTAAGGGTGTTCTCAAGGCTGTTGAGAATGTAAACAACCTTATCGCTCCAGCTTTGAAGGGTGACTGCGTGCTGAATCAGCGTGCTATTGACTACAAGATGCTTGAACTCGATGGTACTCCTACTAAGAGTAAGCTCGGTGCTAACGCTATTCTCGGCGTTTCTTTGGCTGTAGCTCAGACTGCTGCAAAGGCATTGAATATTCCATTGTATCGTTATATCGGTGGCGCAAATACTTATGTATTGCCAGTACCTATGATGAATATTATCAATGGTGGTGCTCACTCTGATGCTCCTATCGCATTCCAGGAGTTCATGATTCGCCCTGTAGGTGCTCCTTCAGAGAAGGAAGGTATCCGTATGGGTGCTGAGGTATTCCACGCACTTGCTAAGCTTTTGAAGAAGCGCGGTCTCTCTACTGCAGTAGGTGATGAGGGTGGTTTCGCTCCTAAGTTCGATGGTATTGAGGATGCACTCGATTCAATCATTCAGGCTATCAAGGACGCAGGTTATGAGCCAGGCAAGGATGTTAAGATTGCTATGGACTGTGCTGCTTCTGAGTTCGCTGTATGCGAGGGTGGTAAGTGGTTCTATGACTATCGCCAGTTGAAGAATGGTATGCCAAAGGATCCTAATGGTAAGAAGCTTAGCGCTGATGAGCAGATTGCTTACCTTGAGCACCTTATCACAAAGTATCCTATTGACTCTATCGAGGATGGTCTCGATGAGAACGACTGGGAGAACTGGGTTAAGTTGACATCTACTATCGGTGATCGTTGCCAGCTTGTTGGTGATGACTTGTTCGTAACAAATGTTAAGTTCCTCGAGAAGGGTATCAAGATGGGTGCAGCTAACTCTATCCTTATCAAGGTTAACCAGATTGGTTCTTTGACAGAGACTCTCGAAGCTATCGAGATGGCTCATCGTCATGGTTACACAACTGTAACTTCACACCGTTCTGGTGAGACTGAGGATACAACTATCGCTGACATCGCTGTTGCAACAAACTCTGGTCAGATTAAGACTGGTTCTATGTCTCGTACAGACCGTATGGCTAAGTACAACCAGCTTATCCGTATCGAGGAGGAACTTGGTGCTTGTGCTAAGTATGGCTACACAAAGTTGAAGTAAATTATTTCATCACATTGTGTGATTAAATAAAATTTTATAGAGTAGGGGATAATTGCTTATTATAAGTGATTATCTCCTATTTCTATTTATTACTATATAACAACACTATAAGGCAACAATGATTCTTTGGTTATTGATATACGACATTATCATATTTCGCCTTCATTAGTTTTATTAAACTACCTCGACGACTTTCAGGATTACCTTTCCACTGATGAGTTTTACCTTTATAGGTAATATCAATACCCATATTACCAGACTTGTCATAAATAGTATAGCTTGCATCCTTATTTTTGAATGTTAACTTACCATTTTTTCTATAGAAATTAAAGTTTGACGTTTGCCGTAGTTCATCAAATGGATAGTAAAACTCTACATTCTGTTTAGCATCAAGAATAACGTAACACAGTCTATCATCATAAAAATTACAAAGAACAATATCCTTATTCTCATTATCAACATGAAACTTGAAATAGTCGCTGATAATTTCACTGTCTAAATCAATAGTACTGATAACAGTCTTTGTCATCTTTTCCCCTTTCCATTCTTCTATTGTTGTAGTGCAAATAGGGGCTTTAAGACAGTCGTCAGTACGTGTGCGGATAAGCTTTGGATTGTTGTTTTCTACTACAAAATCTGAGTAATAATGCAAACAACATCCACTTTTCTCCATAGTAGATATAATTTTATTTTTATTGTCAACCACAAACATACCACAATAATTTTGTGCTAAATCCGTGAAAGCATCATTATATATAAACTCTTTACCCGATGCTAAGAAGATTTTAAAGGATGGACCACCATAGCAACTATTAAATCCATCCATAATAGCAAAGTCTTTTATTCCATCAAAGTTATAGTCCTCATAGATCAAAACACTATATTCTCCATAAGGAATCTCGGCTATGTTTGCCATAATTTCTCCATCATGAAGATCAAATAATAGTTCATTGGCATCAACATGAATAAGCTTCTTTTTTGTGGTACGGTCATAAACTTCAACCCAACCTGCAGAAGCAGTCTGTGTTGTATCAGAGAAGTAAACCTTACCATAGTATTGTTCGGAAAAGCCATCAATGTTGAATGTAGCCTGTCCGAAGGCTGAATGCAACCAGCCAAATAATATGAAACAAAGTAGGAAAGTTCTTTTCATTTTTTAGAGGTAATTATAGTTTGCTTCTACTTCTACCTTATTTCAGTAAGCAGAGTAATATAAATTATTAAGTTAAAAAGCCCCCCTCTCCATAATTGGAGAGAGGGGACCTCTTTTAAAATCTATTGATTATCTCCTCTGGAGTAACAAGTTCTTGTTCACCAGTAGTCATATTTTTCAGCGTTATCTTGCCTTCCTGCATCTCAGTTTCACCTGCAAGAGCAACAAAACCGATATTCTTTGCATTAGCATAGCTCATCTGCTTCTTCATCTTTGCCTTGTCTGGGAACATTTCTGTACGAATGCCGGCTTTACGTGCAGCTGCAACAATGGGTAGACAGTAAGCTGTTTCCTTCTCACCGAAGTTGATAAAGAGAAGCTGTGTGCCCTGTACGCTCTCCTTCGGATAGAGGTCAAGAGTATTTAAAACATCATAGATGCGATCAGCACCAAAGCTTATTCCAACACCAGAGATACCTGGCATACCAAAAATACCTGTGAGGTTATCATAACGTCCACCACCTGTAATAGAACCAATCTGTACATCAAGCGCCTTTACTTCAAAGATAGCACCTGTATAATAGTTCAATCCGCGTGCCAAAGTAAGGTCGAGTTGTATCTCATTGTTCAGTCCTGAATTCTTCAAGTTGTCAAGAATAAAACGCGTTTCTTCAACACCTTTCAATCCTGTCTCACTCTCCTTTAAGACTTCTGCAATAACATCAAGTTTCTCTTCATTGGTTCCTTCTAACTTAATGATAGGCTGTAACTTCTCTATTGCCTCCTCAGAGATTCCATTGTTACGCAACTCTTCGTTTACATTATCAAGTCCTATCTTATCAAGTTTATCGATAGCAACAGTAATGTCAACAATCTTTTCCTTCTCACCAATAACTTCTGCAATACCTGTGAGAATCTTTCTATTGTTAATCTTTATCTGTACACGAATACCGAACTCTGTAAATACAGTGTCAATAATCTGCATTAATTCAACTTCGTTCAGTAATGAATCAGAGCCTACTACATCGGCATCACACTGATAGAACTCACGATAACGACCCTTCTGTGGGCGGTCTGCACGCCATACAGGTTGTATCTGATAACGCTTAAAAGGTAATTGCAGCTCGTCACGATGCATCACGACATAACGAGCAAAAGGTACTGTAAGGTCATAACGCAATCCCTTCTCACAAAGCTTTGTCTGCATCTTAAGTGTATTGCGCTCCTTGAGTTCGTCATCGCTAACAGCCTTCAAGTAATCTCCTGAATTCAGAATCTTAAAGAGAAGTTTATCTCCTTCTTCACCATACTTACCCATCAGCGTCTGCAATGTCTCCATAGATGGTGTTTCAATCTGCTGAAAACCATAGAGAGCGTAGACACGCTTGATAGTATCAAATATGTAATTTCGTTTTGCCATCTCATCAGGTCCGAAGTCACGTGTACCCTTTGGGATGGAAGGTTTGTTTGCCATTTATCTTTTATTTATGTTTTTACGGATAAAAATATTAGACTGTGATAACCGAATATAAGCTTTTCTGCATGCTTATAGTCACCACTCACAGCCTAAAGAGAATTATAAAACTATCGTTTGCTCGCGGTCAGGACCAATAGAGATAACACCGATACGGGTCTCAAGATAGCTCTCAAGGAAAGCAACATACTCGCGGAACTCCTCAGGGAATTCATCCTGTGACTTGCACTTTGTCATATCCTTCTTCCAACCACGGAAATCCTTATAGATAGGCTTCACATTATCAATCTCGTAAGGGAAGTCCTTTGTTTCCGTACCATCTGGCAACTCGTATGCAATACAAGCCTTGATAGTTTCGAAGCTGTCAAGGACATCGCTCTTCATCATGATAAGTTCGGTTACACCATTTACCATTACAGAGTAGCGAAGCTGAACAAGATCAATCCAACCACAACGGCGCTCACGTCCAGTAACAGCTCCATACTCATGGCCGAGATCACGAATCGTCTTACCAGTCTCGTCAAACAACTCTGTTGGGAATGGACCTGCACCTACACGAGTACAATAGGCTTTCATGATACCATAAACATTGCCCACCTTGTTAGGCCCAATACCAAGTCCTGTACAAGCACCTGCACAAACTGTATTTGAAGAAGTTACGAAAGGATAAGAACCAAAGTCTACGTCCAGCATTGTTCCTTGTGCACCTTCGCAAAGAATATGCTTGCCCTCGCGAAGGAGACGGTTGATTTCATTTTCGGAATCAACAAACTTAAACTCCTTCATATATGCTATGCCTTCCATCCAAACCTTCTCAGTCTCTTCCAAGCCTTCAAAGTCTGTCCAGCCAAGTGCTGCAAGCATCTTCATGTGTCGCTCCTTATGAGCAGCATACTTACGCTCGAAATCGCAGAGGATATCACCTACACGTAAACCATTACGGCTAATCTTATCTGTGTAAGTAGGTCCAATGCCCTTACCTGTAGTTCCAACCTTATCTTTACCTTTTGCAGCCTCGTAAGCACGGTCAAGAATACGATGTGTTGGCATGATAAGGTGTGCCTTCTTTGAGATATGAAGACGCTCCTTTAATGGGTGTCCACTCTTCTCAAGGTCTTTTGCTTCACCCATAAAGAGGTCTGGAGCTAAAACAACTCCATTACCAATGATGTTTACTTTGCCACCTTGGAAGATGCCTGATGGTATAGAACGCAGCACGTACTTCTGTCCTTCGAACTCAAGAGTGTGTCCTGCGTTCGGACCTCCTTGGAAACGAGCTACTACATCGTAGCGTGGTGTAAGCACGTCTACAACCTTACCTTTTCCTTCATCACCCCATTGGAGACCCAACAGGACGTCTACTTTACCTGTGTTCATTTGTTTTTATGTGAGTTTTTAACTTGTTTCTGTGTAAGAAACTTGCTTCTCTGACGTGACAAGGCTGCCTGACAGCGTGAGCATATTCCATATATATATAAGGAGAATCCATCTCGGCGGAAGCGATGGAACTTTGTGTTCTTGATAGCATCCGCAATCTCTGGGGAATCAACCTCCGTCACTGTTCCGCATAGCGTACAGATCTGATGGATATGATCTTCATTGTTATAGCATGCCTCATACTTGGTTTGACCAATGAAACGATGTCTGACTACGAGACGTAATTCAATGAAAAGACGCATCGTATTATAAAGCGTGGCGCGCGAAACTCGAAAATTATTCTTTTCAAGTGCTACACCTAATTCATCTAAGGAGAAATGCTCTCCCATGTCATACACCGCATCCAGAATGGCATATCGCTCTGAGGTCTTGCGATGATTGTTAGCTTCGAGATATTCATCCAGAATATCTCGAACTCTTTTTTTGACTATATCTTTAGTCACAACTTACTGATTAAATTCGCACAAAGTTACTATTTTTTAATGATATAACTACTATATGGTAATAAAAAAAAGTTAAAAACATTGTACTTAAATGATGACTTAAAAGTCGTCTTGTAATCCTTTTTTCAAGTCTTTTACACTATAGTATTATTCTTTATACAATAACTTAATACTGAATTATTTGGTTGTTCCGTTAAATGTGTGCACGCTTTTCGTACTGCTTTAACAGAAGAACCTAAATTACTCACTAAACAAAAACATAGCTAAGATGGTCAACTTTCTATCCTATTATAAGCCTCTGACACAGAAAACCTTTTTATTCTAAGATTTCTAAAATTTATAGGTAAGGGGATTGAAAAATCATTACATATTTTCAAATAAAAGCTCTATAAATAACGGTAAAAACATACACAAAAAGTAGGTCTGTAACCACATAGAAGTCAATTAGTTACAAAGTAGTAAAGCAAAAGGTGCTTAATTGGACTTCAAAAGGGCGTTAGTACGCGTCTTAAAGGGCATCTTTTGCAAGCCAATTGGGCGTCTTTTAAAAGCCAAAAGGGCATATATTGATTTTGAACTATACGAAAATAATTTACAAAAATCAATAGCATGGGAATAAGTTGTTTGTATAGAACAGATAGCCATCGCACCTAATTACGTTTATCATGTAGTTTATCCCCTTTGTAAAACCATCAAATTGGGGGTAATCATACCATGTATGTGGATTAATCTCTTTCTATTAACAATCTACGCCTTTAACGGAAACCCCAATTATTTGCATAAAGAAATATTGTTTTCATGAGAATAAATTATTCTTTCCATGAAACATAACTTCTTTTCTTCACGATAAAATATATTAGATTTAGTCTAAATCATAATTTATGATGATTTTTTCTTTTTTCTTTACTTGTCTAATGAAAAATAATACATATCTTTGTGCACGAAACAAGATATAACTCCCATGAAACTAAAAACTATATCTACCAAATTGAAAAGTATGATAGAGAAGTTTCTATCATGTATCTCATATCGGCAAAAGGTTACATTATCTATTTTGTGCGGTGTGATAGTAGGATTAACAGGGTTATTCTTTTATCTTCTACGTATGCATACCTATATAATAGGTGATGACCCAGCGGCATGTATTAATTGCCATATCATGTCACCTTATTATGCTACGTGGTCACACTCTGCACATGCTCGTAACACCACATGTAACGATTGTCACGTTCCTAATGATAATGTTGTATCCCACTATGCTTTCAAAGGCATGGATGGCATGAAGCATGTAGCTTATTTTGTTACATTCAATGAATCGCAGACAATTCAGGCAGAATCAGCGTCGGCAGAAGTTATTATGGATAACTGCATCCGCTGCCATAAACAATTAAATCAAGAGTTTGTTAATACAGGCAGAATAGATTACATGGAGGCTCAGCGTGGTGAGGGTAAAGCCTGTTGGGATTGTCATCGTGATGTAGCACACATGAAGATGAATTCTCTCTCAAGTACTCCTGGTGCAGAATATGTGGAACCAATGCCACCTTCTCCTGTTCCAGATTGGTTGCAAAAAGTGTTAGGAAAGAAAAAATAAGAACTAAAAATCGATAATTATGGCAAAGACATTAAAGAAATGGCAAGGCTGGCTACTCTTTGGAGGAGCAATGGTTCTCGTGTTCATTCTTGGACTGCTCTGTTCTTCAATGCTTGAAAGAAGAGCTGAAGTTGTAAGTGTGTTCAACAACAGACGTACACCGATGACTGACTCCATTGTATCTCAGAATGAGAAATTTGCAGCTGATTTCCCACGTGAATATGAAACGTGGGCAATGACAGAAGACACAAGTTTCGTGAGTAAGTACAATTCTTCCCAGGAAGTAGATGTACTGGCTGAGAGACCCGAAATGGTTATCCTATGGGCTGGCTATTCTTTCTCAAGAGGGTATAATACACCACGTGGACACCGTCATTGTATTGATGACTTACGTAAGATTATGCGTACAGGAAGTCCAGGTGTTGATGGACAAGATGACATACAGCCAGGAACCTGTTGGACCTGCAAGGGTCCTGATGTTCCACGTCTAATGCGTGAGAAAGGAACTGATAAATTCTATGCTGCCAAGTGGAGCGACTGGGGACCAGAGGTCATGAACACCGTCGGTTGCTCTGACTGCCATGATGCAAGGACGATGGAGCTACGTCCCGCTCGTCCTGCTCTATATGAGGCATGGGCTCGCGTCGGTAAAGACGTAAGAAAAGCCAGTCATCAAGAGATGCGTAGCCTGGTCTGCGCACAGTGCCATACCGAATACTACTTCGAAAAAGAGAATGGCAATTATCTACATTTCCCTCAAGAAAAGGGTATGACGTGTGAGGCAGCAGAGGAATACTACGATAGTATCGGTTTCTATGACTACATTAATCCGTTATCAAAGGCGAAGATTCTAAAGGCACAACACCCTGGTTATGAATTGTATTTACAGGGAATTCATGGGCAGCGTGGCGTTTCATGTGCTGATTGTCACATGCCTTACATATCTGAGGGTGGTGTGAAATATACAGATCACCATATTACAAGTCCTTTAGCAAACATCAGTCGTACTTGTCAGACCTGTCACCGTCAAGATGCAGAAACACTTCGTCAGAATGTATATGAGCGTCAAAAGAAGATTTATGACTTCCGTACTCACGTTGAGAGAGAGCTTGCTGCAGCACATATCGAGGCTAAGTTTGCATGGGATAAGGGTGCTACAGAGGCAGAAATGGAGCCTGTATTAAAAGATCTTCGTAAGGGTCAGTGGCGTTGGGACTATGCCGTAGCCAGCCACGGTGCAGCTTTCCATGCTCCACAAGAAATAATGCGACTCCTTGGAAGTGCTATGGAATATGCAAAGGATGCACGCTTACAGATTGCACGTGTAGTTGCTCGTCACGGCTTTACAGGACAAATTCCTCTTCCTGACGTTTCTACTAAGGCTAAGGCACAGTCTTACATTGGCTTAGATATGACTAAGCTTAACGCACAAAAGAAGCAGTTCCTTGACACTATCGTTCCGAAGTGGATAGAGCAGGCACGCAAGAATAAGCGGTTTATAACCAAACCGATGTAACTCAAATACAGGCAGGATTCCTTCCCATTAGGGGAGGAATCTTGTTAAGTAAAATAGGGAACCTCTATCTAAAGAGTATTCTTGTATCCTAACATTTTATATATCAAAGCAAAATCATTTATGTGCTCGCACTTCACAAACTTAAAATAAAGTTCTTTCAAGACTTTATTAATAGTGGGGGAGAGCTCTCTTTTACTATGTGGAATAAACCTTATACACTTAGAGAAGGAACAGCAATAGTTGTTGGTTTATTGGTTACAGGCGGATTATTACAGATAACATTAGGTCCCTTAGAGTGGGGTATCTTTGCTTGGCCAGCCAACATTATTACATTAATCTTATTCGTACTGGCACTTATCATAGTCTATGCACTACGTAAGCGGTCTTATTTCTGTCGTTTCATGTCAACCATGCAAGCGGCGATTCCTGCTATTGCTGCAGCAGCAATACTCACTCTTATTATGGGACTTACTAAACAAGTGGCAGAGGGAAAAGCCCCTATTGACCCACTTGGACTAACAAAGATGCTTAATTTTTGGCCCTTTGTTCTTGTTTATGCTTGGATGACAGCTATTGTAGGCGAGGTTACTTTGAATCAAATCGCACATTTCTCTTGGCGCCGACTGCCAACATTAACGAGCCATATCGGACTTTTCCTTGTTCTAACATGTGGTACACTCGGTAGTGCAGATATGCTTCGAGTAAAGATGTTTTGTGAGAAAGGTCAGGTAGAGTGGCGTGGGCTTGATACTTTTAGTGCCGTTCATCACCTCCCTGTGGCAATTCAACTTGAGAAATTTACCATTGATGAGTATCCACCTAAGCTCATGCTTATTGACAAAATGGGACTTCCACTCCCTAAGGGAAAGCCTGAGAATATTCTTTTAGATAAGAATGTAAAGTCTGGTCAACTATTAGATTGTAAGATTGAGATTCTTAAGCGCATTGATAATGCCATGCCAGTTATGCTTAGTAAGATGGTAGGTAAGATACCTGGTGGTATGATGAGCTATATTCGTATGGACTCTTTAGGACAGGCACATAATAAGGATGGCTATATAGCTTCAGATGCAACAGGTAATGCTTGTGCGGTATTAGTAAAGGTAACAACAGGTGTAAACACTAATGAAAGCAGTATCTTAGGTTTTGGTTTTCATAAACGTTACCAACATACTATAACAGGTTGGCTTACTTGTGGTAGTTATCTTTTCCCTTATCAGTCTTTGAAGCTTAACGATGGTAGAAGTTTAGTTATGCCAAATCGTGAGCCACGTCGTTTTGCATCTCTTGTAGATATTTATACACAGGATGGAAAAAATATTCAAACCGAGATAGAAGTTAACAAGCCTTTTAGTATTGATGGATGGAAAATATATCAGCTAAGTTATAATGAGCAGATGGGTAAGTGGAGTAATCTAAGTATTTTTGAGATTGTAACAGATCCTTGGATGCCAATTGTT
The DNA here is from genome assembly GCA_963550695.1 of uncultured Prevotella sp. Lineage (GTDB taxonomy): Bacteria > Bacteroidota > Bacteroidia > Bacteroidales > Bacteroidaceae > Prevotella. Next base: position 41,274 of record CAUVDL010000007.1, read on the forward strand.
TATGTAGGAATATTCATGTTATTATTTGGAGCTGTTGGAATGTTCTTGACAGCAAGTCGTAAAAAGGAGGTTAAGCTATGATTTGGAGTTATTTTATAATATTTGCAGTCATATCAGTACTTCTATGGGCTATAGGTGCATGGGCTGCATGGCGTAACCGTCGTATTATAGCATTTGGGGCAACTGGCCTTGGACTTGTGGTCTTCTTTTCCTACATTCTCATTATGTGGATAACACTGGAGCGACCACCACTCCGAACGATGGGGGAAACACGTCTGTGGTATAGCTTCTTCCTTCCTTTGGCTGGTATTATCGTCTTTAGCCGCTGGCAATATAAGTGGATATTGAGCTTCTCAACACTCCTTGCAACAGTGTTTGTATGTGTTAATATTTTCAAGCCTGAGATTCATTCCAAGACACTTATGCCTGCCTTGCAGAGTCCGTGGTTTGCTCCTCATGTAATTGTGTATATGATGGCATATGCACTTTTGGGTGCTGCAGTAGTCATGTCGGTCTATCTTCTTTTCTTTAAGAAGGGAACTGATACGAATAAAGAGATGGAAATAACTGATAATCTTACCTATGTTGGATTGTCATTTATGACTCTTGGTATGCTTATGGGTGCTTTGTGGGCAAAAGAGGCATGGGGACATTATTGGTCATGGGACCCAAAGGAGACATGGGCTGCTATTACTTGGCTTGCTTATTTGGTCTATGTTCACTATCGTCAGTATCGTCCTCTCATTGTTCGTCCAGCCTTGTGGATACTTATTTTTGCTTTTATTTTACTTCAAATGTGCTGGTGGGGAATTAATTATCTGCCGTCTGCACAAGGCATGAGTGTACATACATATAATCTAAGTTAGATTTTATTACACTTCATCCTTGCTAACATTTTTATCACTTTTATACTCTGATAGAAATAGAAAGTTTATAAATAAAGACAGGATAATAAAACTTTCGTTTTACGAATAACAATGAGAAAAGCTGTATCAAAAGTATATTTTGAAACTTTTGATACAGCTTTATTAATCTAACATAACGGTAATGGGCATTATGATAAATAAGATATAGGCAGATAAAAATGACAATTTTGAAGTTACAAAAAATAAGTTATACTATGAATCCGCACATAATAATTAAATACCCTGCAAGTCACCTCTGATAGCCATAAGCACTTTATGGGGAATAGATAAAAATACAGAAGCCTTAATTTCACGAGGTGAAAAACGGTAGAATCGATAGTAAAGTTGTAGTTTTCTATAGGTTGTAATAAAGAAATACTGAGCTTTATACTTAAATTTACGATTATGCCCATGAAACCCGAAATTACCCCCAAACCAAACAACATCCATGAATTGATTCATAGCCTTCAAAGAATCCTTATCAGAAGATAATGGTGAAAGTGCATACTTTTCATCCATGCCCAAAATATTTACCAATATCAACTGTACAACATCAAAAGCTTTTCTAAAATCCAATGTATCTAACCAACAAAGAAATCTATCCTTATCAATAACATCATAATGTGTCTGCATCAGAATAGCCACGTCTGAAAACTGACGTAAACCAACTCCCAACTCTACAAGATGATGATAGAGATGCAGAAAAGTATACAACACATTTAAAGTGGGTTCTAACGTTGGAACTAAACAACCATCAACCTCAACGAAGGTAAGAGAAGATGAACGTAAGATTTTATCCCATATTTTCTGAGATTTACCACTTGCAAACTTCATCAAACAATGATGTAACTCTAAAATAATAGAGTTATGAACTAACTCATAGTGTTGTTCTGATGGCTTCCCTTCAGTGTGAATACCCCAAGTATTTGCCATTGCTGAAATAACCTTAGGAAGATTCGTTTCATTACAATAGAAATCAATATCCCCTGGCGTACGAGCAAGAGGATTAGGATAGTATCTACCTATAGTCTGTCCTTTTACCACTACAGCTTCTATACTATTATCAACAAAAAGTTTACACAATGAGAGTAACTCAGAATTAACAGCCTTATTAGAAGCTATTATCCTACCCTGCACTGCCAAAACTTTCATCACGTCTTCTCGTTCTAAACTAACGTTATTGCGAATCAAGCTGTTTGCAATCATTCCTAACACAGCTTGTTTTGAGGCTAACTCATAGACTGAAAGAAACTCGGAATGACTCAAAGTTAATTCCAAAGGAGTTTGCCATAGTTCACTTCTCAAAAGTTTTAGAAAATTAGTATAGGAAGCTGACAGAATCTGAGCCATATATATATCAAATTATTTATCGAGCACAGAGTATTTACTATTATTACTTACGTACTCAGGTACTATCTCTTTCATTTTTTCAACGATTGCCATATCGTTGTAGGTGTGACTCAAAGCAATAAGTGAATCTATCTGTTTATTTACCTCATTAAAGTCGTACTCACGTACCTCTGCAATACGGATCTTCTCGTGAAAACTTGGAAGTGTGTTTTCAGTAGTACTTAAAACCTCTTCATATAGCTTCTCACCAGCACGTAAACCTGTATATTTAATTTCAATATTTTTTGCGCCAGAAAGCTTAATCATTCGTTTAGCAAGATCAGCTATTCGAACTGGTTTACCCATATCGAACACAAAGATTTCTCCACCACCTCCATGTGTACCAGCTTCAAGTACCAACTTACATGCTTCCGGAATCAACATAAAGAATCGGATAATATTAGGGTCAGTAACAGTAACGGGGCCTCCAGCCTTTATCTGCTTTTCGAACAAAGGAATAACTGATCCATTTGATCCTAACACATTACCAAAACGAGTAGTAACAAATTGTGTAACAGGATTACCCTTTGCTTGCTCATTAATCATTTTGTTAAGGCTCTGACAATATATCTCACAGATACGCTTTGAACAACCCATAACATTTGTTGGGTTTACAGCTTTATCCGTTGAAATCATGACAAACTTTTTTACACCATACTTAACACTAAGATCTGCAATAACCTTTGTTCCCCAGACGTTATTCTGTATACTTTCAGACGGATTATTTTCCATCATTGGTACATGCTTATATGCCGCTGCATGAAATACATAATCAGGCTTATAAGTTTGGAAAATCTTCTCCATTCTTTCCTGATTAGATATGCTTGCAACAATAGTATGTGCCTTAATATCAGGCCACTCAAATTGCATCATCAAGCGAATGTTATGCTGAGGTGTCTCTGCTTGGTCAATAAGAATTAGCTCTGCAGGCTTATATACAGCAATCTGGCGTACCATTTCAGAACCAATACTACCAGCAGAACCAGTAATCATAATCTTCTTGTTACGCAAAAGATTACCTATAGAATCCATGTCAACATTAATTTGATCGCGTGGAAGTAAATCTTCGATACTAATCTCCTTAAGTTGTACCTTAGTATAATCATCATTCTGAGTCCATTCTTTCTTCGCAGGACTCATAAAAATTTGAACACCAAGACTTAATAGTAAATCTTGTAGCTTCGCATCATTACGGAAACGCTCATTCTGCAATGGAGATACTAATACAGCCTTTATTCCCAATGCTTTAATATGTTCAGCAAGATTATCATCTACAAGATAGATTTTCTCACCCATGAGAATTCGGCCTTTAATATCTGGCTCATGCGCTATGAATCCTTTCAATAAGAACTTACGCGGTATGTCACTTTTAATACTTTTTGCCAAGCCAACACCACCATCTTTTACTCCATAAATAAAAGTTCGAATACCTTTATCTGTATTAAATAAGACTTCATAAATTGACTTTGTTAATATACGAAAAGCCATCATACCAATAGTTGCAACAAGATACATTGCCGCAATCTGTCTTCCCTGAAGACGAATAAACTCAAGATCCCAATGGTAGACAACATAGTGCATTGCCTCTGCAACAATAAGGGAAAGAAGCATAGCCAATACTACTCGCTGCAAATCGACAAAGGAAGAGTAACGGATAATTCCAGAATATGTACGAAAAATTCTAAAACCAATAAGGTTAAAGATCATGTACGTAAAGATTGTTTTAGTTAACAATACAATATGCTGAGGGGATACAGCACCGTGATAATACAACCAAAAGACAAAAATACCCGAAAGATAACAGATAATAATATCTATTGTCAATATAACCCAATATGGAAGTGCATTCTTCGAAAGATACCAATCCAACAACTTGTCTAATATTTTCATAATCACGTTAAATAGTTTACAGGTGATTGCTTATTATAAATTAATGACCTTTACTGTTCTCTCTTAGTAGAAAATTAATTTTATGATGCAAATATACTCAAAAAAAACTAAATGATATACATCAATACAATAATATTTGATTTAATAAATCTAAAAATATTACTTTATTTTACATCCATTTGAATATGGTAAAGTCCTGCATAAAGGGTAGGTTCATGGGTAAAAGTAACTATAACTTCACGCTCATCATAATTTGTGGGCTTTACCTTAGGCTCAAGAATAAAATTCCCACCTGTTAACTTATAGTCTATACCTCCAAGGGTTTTATAATTAGACTTGATAGCTTCTTGAGCGATAAAATACATTTCTTCTTCTGACCAAGTAAAAATATTAATACGATCTATAAGAAGATTATCTCCAGTAATTGTGCCAAAGAAACCTATTTGCCTTGGCTTAGCACCTGTAACTTTATCCATGCTATTCTGTACATCATAAATCATATTATGATGAAAAACCACTTCTTTTTGAGCACCAAACCCGTCAATTATTTGTAAAGAATTTAACTGAAAATTATGACTAATACCTGTCAACACGTCTATATTCTTTAACCTTTCATTTTCGTTACTAAGCAAACTATGAAGATAATTAAAATTAAATCTTCCATTCTGTGGTATTATGCCACCTGAAGACATCTTATCACTAACAGTTTCAACCTTTTCTTTTGGAGTATCTGGATACTTTATATTTGCAAGGTATTTATCCTCCTTTGGTGCTTGATTAGACACAATCTCTTTTACCTTATTATCAGTAGAATTAGCTCGTTCCTTCTTTGTTAAATCATCATATGGGAGTTGAAGTTCTTTAGAATCTCTTGTAAGATTACTATTTAATTTCTTTGCTGCTTTTAACTCAACATTTTCTTTTTGATCTTTATTTTCTCTTGCTTTATAGATACTTTTTGATTGTGCCATTATCAACGCCTCATCGTGGCGATATCGTTCACAGAACTCATCTTCATTAGTATTTTTATCAATATAATGATCCTTCCCACCTTTAATCTCATTAATTTTAGAACCATTACGCCAAATAGTCGTATATTCTAAGCGACCACTCTCTGAATAAGTATAACAAGGGCCGTCAAGTAAACCATTCCGATAAGATAATTTCATACCAATATTACCACTTGGAAAGAATGACAATGCACGCCCATTAGCCTTACCATTCTTATATTGTAATACAGACTCAACTCTACCCGACTTATGAAATGTTCTACATAACCCATTTAAGACCGTATTTCGGTCATTTTGTCTGTTTATACTTATATAATGTTTCTCTGCTTGCAGTTGTCCTGTGATATAATAATCATAAAACATTTTCTGCCCCTTATTATCAATCGCTAAGACTCTATAGTAAGCGGCTTTATTGACACTATTAACCCCTTGCCACTGACTATCATAGAAAAAAGCTCCATGGGGAATGTAACTACGTGTTGCACGTTGAGCTGTAACCGTAATAAATAAGCTACTTACAAGTATAATAAAGTACAAACGTTTCATATGTAAATCTCTAATTCATTTGCAAATATACACCAACCAATACAAAAAAAAGAATTTTCTTCTATTTTTTCTCTAAATATTAGGCATATTTCAAAACAAAGTATTATCTTTGTCACAATATAAATCTATAACTGAAAATCGATTAACTATGCCTGAAGAAAGAAAGACTATCAATGACTTTAAGCAGCTAATTCATCTTCTTAACGAGAGGAAGATTTGTAAAAGAACAGTAGTTGTCTGGCCTGAAGAAAGCCATACACAGGAAGCCGTTTGTAAAGCTGTACATGATGGCTTTATTGAGCCTATATTAGTATGCTCTGAAGAAACTATGGAAGACTATGCTAAGAAAAATGCTTTTCAATCTATTCTTGCGGAATCACCAGAGGATGCAGCACACAAAGCTGTTGAAATAGTTAGAAGAGGTGATGCCGATATTGTAATGAAAGGCTTTCTTAATACAGATGTCCTTCTACGTGCGATACTTGACAAAGAAGTTGGAATCCTACCGAAAGATACTGTATTAACACATATAACCGTAGCAAAGTTACCCGAGTATCCAAAATTACTTTTCTTTACTGATGCTGCTGTTATTCCTGCTCCAAATGACAAACAGAGAAAAGCACAAGTACAATATATTGTAGACTTCTGTCATGCCTTTGAAATAGAATGTCCTAAAATAGCTCTTATCCATTGTTCTGAGAAAGTTGACGAACGTCATTTCCCATATACAGTTTCATACAGAGCACTAAAAGCGGAAGCTGAAACTGGTGCCTTTGGTAAATGTACAATAGATGGACCATTAGATTTGATTACCTCTTGTTCAGTTGAAGCTATGAAAATCAAACAAATTAACTCCCCTATCAATGGAGAAACTGATGCATTAATTTTCCCTGACATTGAAGCTGGTAATTTGTTTTATAAAACCGTTACCCTTTTTTGTCATGCGGAAACAGCAGCTATTCTTCAAGGCACCATGGCACCAGTAGTACTCCCAAGTCGTGGAGATACAATTGAATCTAAGTACTATAGTCTTGCGCTTGCAAGTCTTATCTCCAGATAGTATATATATTTAAGGTATATAAAGAAAACATTATGGCTTACAAGATTTTAGCAATTAATCCTGGATCTACATCAACTAAAATATCACTTGCCAATGATGATCAACCAGTCTTTGTTGCAGATATTGCACACTCAAGAAAGGAACTGAGTAATTTTAAGCGTATCTCCGACCAATATCATTTTCGCAAACAAGTTGTTATTGAGGAATTAAAGAAAAGAAACATTCCCTTGGACTTTGATGCCGTTATCGGACGTGGTGGACTTGCTAAACCTGTGTCAAGTGGTGTGTTTACAATCACTGAACAGATGATAATTGATCAGCAACAAGCTATTCACCAGCATGCTTGCGATCTTGGCTGTATGATTGCTGATGAGATTGCACGAGAAATTCCAGGATGTAAGAGTTTTATTGCTGACCCAGGTGTCGTAGATGAAATGGAACCAGAGGCACGTTTGTCAGGTTCTCCTCTTATGCCACGTATGTGTATTTGGCACGCCTTGAACCAAAAAGCTATTGGTAGACGATTTGCCAAAGATATGGGAACATCGTACGATAAGTTAAACCTTATTATATGTCACTTAGGTGGTGGAATCTCTATCGCAGCCCATGCACATGGGAGGGCTATTGATGCGAATAATGCGTTAGACGGTGAAGGACCATTCTCTCCAGAGCGTGCCGGAACTCTTCCTGCAGCCGATTTAATTCATCTTTGTTTCAGTGGAAAATATACTGAGGATCAATTATTGGAGAAAGTGAGTGGACAGGCAGGTCTAATTGCTCATCTCGGAACAAATGATTTACGAGAGATAACAAATTGGATTGAAGCTGGTGACAAACATGCTGAACTTGTCGTTTCTGCTATGATATGGCATATTGCTAAAAATATAGCTGCAGAAGGAGCTGTGCTATGTGGAAACATTGATGCAATTCTTCTTACAGGTGGTATGGCTAAGTCTGACTATATCATAGAACGTCTCAAGCAACGCCTTTTTTATCTTGCGCCAATTCATGTCTATCCTGGTCAAGATGAGATGCAAGCATTGACAGAGAACGCGCTGGCTGTTCTTCGAGGTGAACGTGAGGCACAGGAGTATTAAGACTTCCAAAAACTACTATCAAGAATCCTAAACAATTAATACATAGTTTATAAATTAAAACTAAATCTTATGAAGGTACATGAATACCAAGCAAAGAAATTCTTTGCAAGTTATGGGCTTCCAGTAGACCGCAATATTATTTGCCGTACTCCTGACGAAGCTGTTGAAGCCTACAAGCAATTAGGTATTGAGAAAGCCGTAGTGAAGGCCCAGGTTCACACAGGTGGACGTGGTAAGGCTGGCGGTGTAAAGCTCGGCAGCAATGAGGCTGAGATTCGTCAGCATGCAGAAGCTATATTGGGTATGGATATCAAGGGCTTCATTGTAGACAGAGTACTTATCAGCGAAGCTGTTGATATCGCATCAGAGTACTATATGAGTATTCTTGTTGACCGTAAGTCAAAATGTCCTATGTTGATGCTGAGCCGTGCAGGTGGTATGGATATCGAGCAGGTGGCAAAAGAAACACCAGAAAAGATAGAGAAGATTGTCATTGATCCAGTTACTGGTATGAGTGACTATCTCGCACGTGAGGCAGCCTTCAAGCTTTTCGATGACATGGCACAGGTTAAACAGGCTGTACCAATCTTCAAGAATATTTATAAACTCTTTACTGAAAAGGATGCCTCATTGGCTGAAATCAACCCATTGGTCATGTTGAAGGATGGTTCTTTGAAGGCTATTGACGCCAAGATGACCTTTGATGATAATGCTCTTTTCCGTCATCCAGATGTAGCAGAACTTTTTGAACCTACAGAGGAAGAACGCAAGGAGCGTGATGCTAAAGAAAAGGGATTTAGCTATGTGAATCTTGGTGGTAGTATTGGCTGTATGGTAAATGGTGCCGGTCTTGCTATGGCAACCATGGATATGATTAAGTTATATGGTGGCGAACCAGCTAACTTCCTTGACATTGGTGGTAGTTCTAACCCTGAGAAGATTGTTGAAGCGATGAAACTTCTTTTAAGCGATAAGCATGTAAAAGTAGTGTTAATCAACATCTTTGGTGGTATTACCCGCTGTGATGATGTTGCTAACGGACTCTTGGAAGCATTCAAGGTTATTGAAACAGATATTCCTATTGTCATCCGCTTAACAGGAACCAACGAGGCAGAAGGTAGAGCTATCCTTGAAGGAACACATTTCACTGTCGGAACAAGTATGGCAGATGCTGGACATAAAGCTGTAGAACTGAGCAAAAAACTTTAAAACACAAGAGTTATGAGTATTCTAATCAATAAAGATACAAAGTTAATCGTACAGGGCATTACAGGTCGTGATGGTAGTTTTCATGCTTCAAAAATGAAGGAATATGGTACCAACGTAGTTGGTGGAACTTCACCAGGCAAGGCTGGGCAGGAAGTATGTGGTATCCCTGTATTCAACACTGTTAAAGACGCTGTTGCCGCAACTGGTGCCAACGCATCTATCATTTTTGTCCCTGCCCCATTCGCAAAAGACGCAATGCTTGAAGCTATTGATGGTGGTGTGAAACTCGTCATTTGTATCACAGAGGGCGTACCAACGCTTGATGCAGTTGCTGCACAGCGTTATGCTAAGATTAAGGGTGTAAAGGTTATTGGTCCAAACTGTCCTGGGCTTATTTCTCCAGAGGAGAGTATGGCTGGCATTATGCCTACTAATATCTTCAAGAAGGGACATACGGGTGTTATTAGCCGTAGTGGTACACTGACTTATGAGGTTGTTTATAACCTCACACAAGCAGGTTTGGGACAATCAACAGCAGTCGGTGTTGGTGGCGACCCAGTCGTTGGACTTTATTTCGAGGAACTTCTCTGTATGTTTCAAGATGATCCAGAGACTGACAGTATTGCACTCATTGGAGAGATTGGCGGTGATGCAGAAGAGCGTGCAGCTAAGTTTATCAAAGAGCATGTTACAAAGCCTGTAGCTGTATTCATCTCTGGCCAGCAGGCTCCTCCGGGCAAACAGATGGGACACGCTGGTGCGATTATCTCAAGTGGCTCTGGTTCTGCAAGCGAAAAGATTGCAGCTTTTGAAGCTGTAGGTGTACCTGTTGCACGTGAGACAAGCGAAATACCAGAACTCCTCAGAAAACAATTAAATAAGTAAAAGGCTTGGTCTTTAAACAACTTTCTATAAGATTTAGAGGAATATCCACTAAGGATATTCCTCTATTTTTATAACAGCCCTATTTTAGTCCATGCATCTTTATTTATTGCATTTCATATTGCAAACTTACAAAGAAGAGAAAGAGACCAACACAAGAGATTACCCATAAAGCATATTTCCTTAGATGAATAATATTTATGTGTATGCAATCATTTCTATAAAACTTTATGATGAGATTATACTCAGCACCAATGGTGCTTACCCTTAACACCACATGTGCTAAGCACCAGTACACTTGTAAAAAAGCAAAAAAGAAAGAATAGTTTTACATCTGATAATCCTTTGCCAATCCTCCTGCACTTGTCTCCTTGTATAAGGATGGAATATCATGTCCCGTTTGTTTCATTACCTCTACAACACGATCAAATGAAACACGATGACTACCATCACTAAAGGATGCATAAAGCTGTGCATCTAATGCACGACAAGCAGCAAAAGCGTTGCGCTCAATACATGGGATTTGCACCAAACCACAGACTGGGTCACATGTCATTCCCAAATGATGTTCCAAACCCATTTCTGCAGCATATTCAATTTGAGAAGGGCTTCCTCCGAACAACTGACAAGAAGCAGCTGATGCCATTGCACAAGCTACACCAACCTCACCTTGACAACCAACCTCGGCACCAGAAATAGAAGCATTGTATTTTACAATGTTTCCAAAAAGACCTGCTGTTGCAAGTGCATGCAATATCTTTATTTCAGAGAAATCATGCCCCTTTGATAGGTGATATAAAACTGCAGGAACAACACCACAGGCACCACAGGTTGGAGCCGTTACAATCGTGCCACCAGAAGCATTTTCTTCACTAACAGCCAGAGCATATGAATAAACCATTCCTCGACTCTGTAAAGAGGGCTTATATCCACGTGCCTTTATATAATAGTTGGGTGCTTTACGAGCAAGATTCAATGGACCTGGTAAGGCGCCTTCACTGTCAAGACCACGCTCCACAGCAGCCTGCATTGTTTTCCAAACCTCATGAAGGTAGTCCCACAAGTCATCTCCTTCACAGTGTGCTACATATTCCCAGTAGCCACGCCCATGATGCTCACACCATGCTTGAATATCTTTGAGAGTATGCATATCGTAAACAGACTCCTTATGAAAATAATCATCAGTAGCCTTTCCTTCTGACAATGCACCGCCACCAACACTATACACAGTCCATTCATCTAAGATGTCCTGGTCGTTACTATAAGCACGAAAAAGCATACCATTAGGATGATAAGGTAAGAAAACCTCAGGCTCCCATACAATTTCTACAGGTGCAACTTGCTTCAGTATGTCAATAATAGCTTGGTCTGTCATGTGTCCTTTACCTGTAGCTGCCAAACTACCATACAAAGTAACTTCAAATCTCGCAGCCTCTGGATGACGTTCAGCAAAAATAATAGCTGCACGCTGCGGCCCCATTGTATGGCTACTCGATGGCCCCTTACCAATCCTAAATATCTCTCTTAATGATTCCATATGTGCTTTGCTCTCAAATATATCTTATTCACTATTATGCTGCAAAATTACGAAAAAAAATATCAATGATGCAGAAAAACAATATATAAAATATTAATATACTTAGAAGCTATACCAAGAATTTATTTTATGAAAATAATATTTCTAATAATAAAAACAACTTAATTTATTCTATCTATTCAAGCTTATCTATTTGCAACTTACTTCTTTTTATTAGGTTTTGAAAGTATTTATCGCGTGTTTTTTTGTATCTTTGCGCACAAAAATATAAAGAATTAGAATGAAACACTTACTCCTCATACTGTCGATTCTTTCATTGATTACAGTTGCTTGTACTGATAAAAAAAATGCTGAAGAGCCAGTTGCAAAGGTTATTGATACAATTCCAATGCTGGTAACACAGGTACAGCAATGTTCACGACTTTACACGACAGAATATCGTATTCATAAGATTATCACTCATGATGATAAGATGAAACTGTCTGGCTCATTCATGAAGCAAGATTTCAGCGTGACTCTACCATTAGGTGATCGGCGTATTGCAATTCCAATGGACGCTACGTTGAAAGCCTACATCGACTTATCTGGTTTCAGTAATAAGAATATTCAACGCCAAGGTAAGGAACTTATCATTACCCTACCCGACCCAAAGATTGTTCTTACTTCAACAAAGATTAATCACAAAGAGGTGAAGGAATATGTGGCACTGACACGTCATAACTTTACGGATGCTGAGCTTACAAGTTATGAAGCACAAGGAAGAAAACAGATTATAGCTTCTATTCCACAGATGGGTATCATCGAACAGGCACAAGAAAGTGCTGCACGACAGCTTGTTCCTATCTTTACTGCTATGGGTTACAAAGAGTCTGATATTACTATATCTTTCCGCAAGAAGTTTACTTTTAAGGATTTAGGACAGGTGATTGAAGTAAATAAAAAAGATTGAAAATGAAAATAAATACATCTGATAACGTTATCATAGAACAAAATAATAATGAGAATAAGCCGACTAAGAAAGGGATTCTTAGTCGTATCTTATCATTCAATAAAGGCTGTCTGCTGACCTTTTTAATCATCATTAGTATTTGTGCTGGTCTATTTTATTGGTTTAATTCATCCAATGATATAAGTATATCTGCTGACCAGCGTATTGATATTACACCAACACAGATACAACAAATACAAGATATAGGTCAATGGGAATTTCTTGCAATCAATGATGAAGAACTCATAGATACTGTAAGTCGTGGTTTCTTCTCTGATGCAGAACTCGTACGTATCTATTATGGCACGGTCCGATTAGGTGTTGACTTGCATCAGACAGAACCTCATTGGCTTCGTGTTGAGAATGACAGTGTTATCGTTGCAAAGTTACCAGCTATTGGATTACTTGATACTAACTTTATTGACGAGGCTAAGTCACGCTCATTTTTTGAGAAAGGAGACTGGAATTCGGCTGATCGTGAACAACTCTATAATCGAGCCTATAAAAAGATGTTAGCTCGTTGTATGACTGCTGAGAATATCAAGATAGCTGAGAAAAATGCTAAACAGCAGTTTACTCAGTTCCTCCGTTCTATGGGGTATAAAAATATAAAGGTTGAATTTGCCTCAAAGAAACAATAACACATACAGTTTATTGGAAGATTCTTAACCTTATATTTGGGTTCTTCCATAAAATGCTTAGATTGTTAATAGAATGAGATTAATTCACATACATGGTATGATTACCCCTAATGAGATGGTTTTACAAAGGGGGAAAAACAACATGATAAATGTAATTAGGTGCGATGTCTATCTGTCTTCTACAAACAACTTATTCTCATACCATCGATTTCTGTAAAATATTTTCATACAGCTCAAAGCCAACATATACTCTTTTGGCTTCTAAAAGACGCCCAATTGACTTGCAATAGATGCCCTTTTGAACTCTTACTAACGCCCTTTTGAAGTCCAATTAAGCATCTTTTCTTGCACAATCTCATAACTAATTGATTTTCTGATGGTTGCAAACTTACTTTTTACACGTGTTTTTACCATTATTTATAGATGTTTTATCTGAAATTATGTAATGATTTTTCAGAACCGTATCAGCATATTTGAAGTATTAATATGAAAGGGGGGGTCGGTGTTGGAGGGTGATAATAGAATAGACAGTTGACAATCTTGGCTATGTTTTCGTTTAATGATTAATTTCGGTTCTTTCGTTAAAGCAATACGAAAAGCGTCCACACATTTAACGGAAGAATCTATACATTAAAGAATAATGGCATCAGAAGAAACGACACAACATATAGAAAGCATGACAGAAGGTACGCCTTCATGTGCTATCTTAAAATTTGCAATACCTCTCATTCTTGGTTATATATTGCAACAGATGTATCTAATTATTGATGCTGCAATAGTAGATAATGGCAGACATATTCCTTATTCCAGCCTACATTTGGCTTATTAGAAGACTAAAGAGACAAATTAGATAGTGTCTTAATAGCTTCTTGCATATCTTCAGCAAAATTATTATGTGTCAGAAGAAACTCCTCTCGACCGTTAGCTAACAGTTTATATAGTTCTGGACTCATTCCATCTACATATGAACTGATGGCATATTCGATGTCATCTTTCTGTCGTTCGCAGTTTGAGAATGCATAAACTTGATATTTCTGATGGAAAAAGCAATAGGCAGCTTCAATGCTATCTTTTGTAATCATGTTCTTATTTATTAGAATGTTTGAAACTAAATCAATCTTTGATGCTAAAGTATTTCCATAATGGAGCTACCATTAATGCTTGAATAAACTCACCACGTAATAACATTTGTTTTACTTCTTCCTTAGGACAAAGAAAAACATCTATGTCTTCTGTATCATCAAGATGCTGATTGCTTGTCTTTTTAACGCCACGAGCATAAAAGCAATGACACAGATTATCCATAACTCCTGGGTTGGGAGCTATGGTCATAATCTCTTCCCATTTACCTCCAGTGTACCCAGTTTCTTCTTCTAATTCTCGTTGTGCTGCATGTAGCGGAGCCTCTCCTTCTTCTACTACTCCAGCACAAATCTCTGTTGATACAACTCCAAGTCCGTGTCTGTATTGACGCTCCAAGATAAGTTCCCCATCTTCGGTCTCAGCAATTACATTAATCCACTTTGGATATGAAAGTACATAATACTCATCATAGATCTTTCCATTTGGTAACTGAACGGTATCACGTCGAGCCTTCATCCAAGGTCGGTTAATAAGCTGTTCAGAGGAAATTGTACTCCATTTCATATCTTCCTCGTTACGTTGCTTTTTCTTATCCATAACATCATAAATTGTGATTCAGTAGATACAAAGTTATTATATTTCAATTTAATGTGCAAATATAATGCTTGCCGTTTCGTTTAAATTTTAGCTAAGAATGAAAGGGACACGCACATTCTATCCTACCCCAAATCTTCTCTACAATAGAAGAAACAACAAAGAAAATCATTCTTGTTGACGAAAATATCAATTACATTTTATATATTAATAAACAAGATAACATGGGCTTGCCGTCTCCTAATCAATTATATATAGAGAGATATGCTTTACAAAGGAGTTACTCTATGGAGGAACATAACTATGATAAGTAAATCGCAGATACACAACGAACAAGTGTATAGTATGTCCAGTTTCATTGACAGATTCCCTTTCATAGTAACTTTAGGTGTTACAAATGCTCTAATTATTGTTAATTAATCAAGAATTATCAGCTATTATTATGTTACATAACATTAATTTTTAGTAACTTTGCAACCGATTATGCCGTTTTGGGCTCAGAACAAGTGCTGGATAGATGCTCAGCCGCCCAGCGGTACAAACCCGTTTACAATAATAAAATGTACGCAATTGTAGAAATTAACGGTCAGCAGTTCAAGGCTGAGGAGGGCAAGAAGCTCTTCGTAAACCACATCAAAGATGCGGAAGAAGGCAAGGCTGTTGAGTTTGACAAGGTTCTGTTGGTAGATAACAACGGAACAGTCACAGTAGGCGCACCAACTGTTGAGGGCGCAAAGGTAGTAGCTGAGGTAGTAGCTCCTCTCGTAAAGGGCGACAAAATTATCGTCTTCAAGATGAAACGTCGTAAGGACTACAGAAAGAAGAACGGTCATCGTTCACACTTCACTCAGGTAGAAATTAAATCAATTAACGCTTAACAAGGAGGACTTAAGAATGGCACATAAAAAAGGTGTAGGTAGTTCTAAGAACGGTCGCGAATCAGCTTCAAAGCGTTTAGGTGTTAAGATCTGGGGTGGCCAGAAGATTATCGCAGGTAACATCATCGTTCGCCAGCGCGGTAACAAGCACTTCCCAGGTGAGAACGTTGCACAGGGTAAGGACGACACATTGTATGCACTTGCAGACGGTGTTGTTTACTTCCACAAGGGCAAGTACAACAAGAGTACTGTTTCTGTCCTTTCAGAGGAAGTTTACGCTGCTAAGACTGTAAAGCCAGAAGCTTAAAGCGAAACAAACAAACAACTATTCCAAACAAACAACATAATCCCGGTTTCCTTTTGGAGCCGGGATTTATGCGTTTATAGGAGTCTCTAATATAACTCTTTGTACAACAAATATTTATTGAACCAAATTGATACATATTAAACTTTTACCTTGCAACTTAAAAAATATATGCAAAATAGAAAGAATAACATTCTAATAATTATGTTTTTTGCGTAACATCACATATAATACTATTTAAAAATCTTTTGTGCAAAAATAGCCAGATATTCTCTCCAGTTACGCCAAGTATGCCCACCTTTCGTTTTAAAATAGGTGTATTTATAAGATTCTTTATCCAAAGCCGCACGAAGTTTTTCATCATCGTGTAAGAGGAAATCATCCTTACCAATACCTATCCATATAAGCTTAGGAGACTTCTTACACAACGTCTTAAACTTTTCGTCGATGTTCTTATAAATAGGAGAAAAACTATCACCATCCTTTGACACTTGACTGAATGCTGCAGAAAATAAGCCAATATAATCAAAGGCATCAGGATTATTTAATGCAGTATAAATCGAATGAAAACCGCCCATTGACAGTCCGGCAATAGCTCTGTTTGCCTTATCCTTCTTCACACGATAAGCCTTTTCTACAAAATGAATAATATCAGGAAAGGCCTTTTCAAAGTTTCCATCCATTGTTTTAGGGTATCGCAGTGCAGCAGTAACAAATCCACGAGAACCCTCACCTGGTGCTGCTTCCTGAGAAATATTACCATTTGGCATTACCACAACCATTGGTTCCGCTTTCCCCTCGGCAATGAGGTTATCTAAAATTTGCGTGGCACGACCCAATTCTTCCCATGCATTCTCATCACCTCCCATACCATGAAGCAAATAAAGAACAGGATAGTTTCGCTTGCTTGTTTCATAACCCGCTGGCGTATAAACCGTCATACGGCGTTTAAGCCCTGCCGTTGGACTATCATACCATACCTTTCTAACCGTTCCATGGGGTACATTCTTTACAGCATATAAGCCATCAACACCGCCAGCAATAAGAGCAACACTATATGTATTACCAATATCACGTACCGTATATATATTCTTTGGATCAGTTATCTTTACACCATCAACAATGAGATTATAACTATAAAACTCAGGCTTCAAAGGTGCAGTTGTCAGTGTCCACAATCCATTTTCATTTTTATTCATCAGCTGTAGGCTCCAGTCTCCATCTGCATACTTATCTGGAGTATCTTTCCCTGCATATAGGAAATTACCTGTAAGCTCTACTTTCTTAGCATTTGGTGCAAAAAGACTGATAGTTAAAGTATTATCAGCATTTACCATAGGAGATATAATCTCGTTATCCTTCCAGTTAAGAACCTCCTGAGCAGCTACCATTGAAATGCTTGTAAGGCAAGCAAAAAATAGAATGAACCTTTTCATGATTTCGTATTTTTATTTATAACATTAACTTAATTCTCAATGTATGTGAACACTATATTTGAAGTGCAACACATATTTTATGATATTTACATAGACTGAAAGATCTTAAAATCATTATTACCAATGAATTATAAAGATATCAGATAAATAAAGACTTCTCCCCCACTCCTCAAATATCTTTTATTATTTAATACTTATAATCAGTAAATTCAAAGCTGGTTTATAGCTCAATCAGCTTATGTCTTTTGAAACTTCTCTACGCATAGGCAAAGGTAAATAAAAATCATATAAATTCAAATACATAAACAAAAAAACTAAAAGGCAAGTGCAATTAAAGAATAACTACTCATACCATATTATATGAAACATGCACTTTACTTTAAGTCTATTTCTTATTACCTAATTAAGCATATATTTAGATGCTAATAAGATTTGACTTTACCAAAAAATTGACTCTACTCCAGTAAGAAGTTTTAATGTATTTAGTGCTTCGCACCATTAGTGCGGAGCCTTAGCACTAATGGTGTTAACCGTCAACACAATGTGTACTGAGTAACCACACATCAAATAAAGATGGGAAGATAGATGCATTAAGAACGTTATAATAAAGATTGAAAGCTGTTAAAGCCTAACTACAACACAAATAAGAAATACTCTTTATTTCTATATTTACAAATGAAGGTCGTTACTTTAATCGTGAAATAAATAGAATATAAAATGACGTCTTCTTGCTAAAGCCTTAATTATAAATTTATAATTATAACCATTGTCAGTACATTATCTTATCACTTATAATCTAATTAGAAGTTAAAACATAGTGAGTAATTTTCCGTTGGAAATTTGGTAGAAAACAAAAATATACTTATCTTTGCAACGTTTTCCTTAGGAAACAAAATAAATATTAACAAGCCGATTGGTAATAGAACCTCGGTAATATAAAGATTACATATATAAGAATGAAACGTACAGCAACACTTGTAGTGGCTATTATGGCATTAACACTGACTGCTTGTAAGGCAGATAACAGTCCTAAAAAGCAGGACAACAGTGCAATGACAACAGAACAAACAGGAGTAAATAATCAAAATGAAGGAAAGGAAACTAAGATGAGCGTAACAGAAATGAACTCAGATATGTTCCAACAGAAAGTGATGGATTACAAGAAGAATCCAAAAACTTGGAACTTTAAGGGTGATAAGCCTGCTATTATTGACTTTTATGCAACATGGTGTGGTCCATGTAAAGCGACAGCTCCAGTACTTGAGGAAGTTGCGAATGATTATGCAGGACAGATTGACGTTTATAAGGTTGATGTTGACAAGCAGCGTGAGTTGGCAGCCCTCTTTGGTATTCGTTCAATCCCATCAATCCTCTTTATCCCTAAGACAGGTGAACCTACAATGCAGAATGGAGCTATGAACAAGGCTCAGTTTGAGGAGGTTATTAAGACTGTCTTGTTGAAGTAAGGATATATAATGGACAATCATTGTATCAGTAAGATTCGCGAAATATATCGTGTCATCACTGCTTTCGAATGTGGATTACAACAGCAAATAGGCTTAAATATCAATGAAGCAATGCTGTTATGTCTACTCTCAGAGAGTGAGAATCCTATGTTAGCTGGCGAAATAGCTGAAGAGATGGGATTGACACGTTCGAATGCTTCAAAGGTAATCGCCTCGTTGGAACAGGCTTCATTAATTCGCCGACGTTCTTGCTCGGAAGATGGACGTTGCCAAAGGTTTCACATTACAAAACATGGTTTAGAGAAATTAGACCATTTTCATTGTGACTCCATAGCAGTACCAGAGGAGTTAAAAGACATAATATAAGATATACCGCTATCTTTCTGAATATAAGTAAAGCTGAATAAATATAGGGACGTATAGAGCGTGAGTAGCCGATTGGCTTTTTTAAAAACTCGCAACCTATACGTCCCTATTTATATCTATTATCTCAAGATACCAACTCTTTTGAATCCAAGAAAGTTACTTTGCCTTTAATATTTGTTCAATACCTTGTTCTCTATGTTTTATGCGTACCTCTATTCCATATTTTTCATTGAGATGTTCAGCAAGATGCTGTGCGCTATAAACAGAGCGATGCTGCCCACCTGTACAACCAAATGAGAACATTAAATCAGTAAAACCACGTTGCATATAACGTTCTACATGATGGTCAGCCAAGTCATACACGGGCTTCAAGAACTCAAGTATCTCGCCATCATCTTCAAGGAAGCGAATGACAGGCTCATCTAAGCCCGTAATCTTCTTATAAGGTTCGTATCGACCTGGATTATGTGTACTTCTACAATCAAAGACATAACCGCCACCATTACCAGATGTGTCTTCAGGAATTCCTTTCTTAAAAGAGAAACTAAAAACACGCACCACCAATGGTCCTTTACCATCATATTTAGAGAAAGTTGCAGGTCCATCCAATGGATTAGCCTTATAAATATCTTTCTCTGCTATTTTAAGACCATCTGTTCTGTTAGCTGCAGGTTTCTCAATATGCGCAAACTGTGGTAACAATGTGAGTCGCTTCAACATATCCATCATGTATGGATATGGGAAGACATCATCACCTAATACCAAGAGATCACGTAAGTTTTGTATAGCAGGAGGTATGGAATCAATAAAATGCTTCTTACGTTCAAAGTAACCACGGAATCCGTAAGCACCTAAAACTTGTAATGTACGGAAGAGAACAAACAATGATAAGCGATTAACAAAATGGCGTTTAGAAGGAACCTCTGTATAATTCTTAAGGCTCTGATAGTATTCAAATACCAATTCACGGCGTAGTTGGAAAGAATACTTAGCACTTGCTTGCCAGAGAAATGATGCAAGATCGTAATAGAAAGGACCTTTTCTTCCACCTTGAAAATCAATAAAATATGGTTTTCCTTCCTTATCTAACATAATGTTACGTGCTTGAAAATCACGATAAAGGAAAGAATCCATCTTCTCCGAAGTTAAATCCTTCGCAAACATACGGAAGTTTGCTTCAAGCTTTAATTCATGAAAGTCAAGTTCGGTTGCTTTAAGAAAACAATACTTAAAATAGTTCAAGTCAAAGAGTACGCTCTCTTGATTGAATTCTGGCTGTGGATAACAATTAGAGAAATCAAGTTCTCTTGCGCCTCGTAACTGAATATTTGGTAATTCCCTTATAGCATTGCGCAACAACTTTTGCTCAGCAAGATTATAGCGTCCACCTGCCTCACGACCACCCCGTATAGCATCAAAAAGCGATGTATTACCAAGGTCTGATTGTAGATAACAAGACTCATCAGCAGACACAGATAAGATATGTGGTACTGGTAAACGTCTTTTTTCAAAATGTTTTGCAAGATAGATAAAAGCATGATTTTCATCACGACTTGTTCCGATAACACCAATGACAGTATCACCCTCTTCATCAAATATTCGGTAATACTCACGGTTACTACCTGCTCCTGCTAACTTCTCTACATTTGAAGGGCTACTACCCTTCCAACTTTTATATAGTTCTAATAGTTGATCCATAATTCTTTAACTTTATGTAGATGCTTTGTTAACTACAATCAAACAATAGTTTTTCGCTACATAATGGACATAAAAAATCACAACTTTACATGATTAAAAGCTGCAAAAATTATATGTATAAGTTAGTCGTCTTGCTCCTCAAGTTTTTTCTTGATATCTTCTGCTTGCTTCTCACCTCTCTTCTTATGGTCATACTGACGTAGTAAGCCATCTACCAACAATAGAAGTGCAAGGACACCACCTGTAATGAGCCATGACCTTGTAAGATAATATATGCCTCCAATAACGATGAAGAGCACTGCAAATTCTTTCCAGTTAATCAATTGTTTCATGCTACAAAGTTAACGAAAAGATTACAGATAAGGAATGAAAACTGTGAAGTTTTTATTTTAATTATTCTTATCTTATTAATTTCTGTCTATCAGCATATAGCTGTCTTATAATCAAATATATTCTATTTTAGCGGAATAAGTCTTTCAAAGTAGCTTTCTTACATCAACACTTAGAATTATTTACATTAAAGGGCTGTCGTCTAAAGGAAATATACTATCTTTGTATTTTAATGACAAAAGAGCAAGACAACATAGATAAGATGACAGACGCAAAGATTATTAATGACCCTGTTTTCGGATTTATAAAGGTGCCACGTGGACTTTTACTTGACATTGTACGTCACCCACTTATGCAGCGATTAACACGCATCAAGCAATTAGGGCTGACACAAGAGGTTTATCCAGGTGCACAACACACACGTTTTCAACATTCTTTAGGTGCCTTTCATCTTATGAGTGAGGCTCTTATATCTCTACGACAAAAGGGTGTGTTTGTCTTTGATAGTGAGGCAGAAGCGGTACAAGCTGCCATCCTCATGCATGACATTGGGCATGCTCCTTTTTCACATGTATTAGAGAACACTCTTATTAGCGGTATTACCCATGAAGAAATATCTTTAATGATGATGGACCGCATCAATCAAGATATGCATGGGGCACTAAATCTTGCTATCAGTATTTTCAAAGATGAATACCCCAAATCCTATCTTCATCAGTTGATTTCCAGCCAACTTGATATGGATAGGCTTGATTATCTTCGCCGTGATAGCTTCTTTACAGGAGTGACAGAAGGTAATATTGGCTCAGCACGTATTATCAAGATGCTTAACGTTGTTAATGATGCGTTGGTTGTCGAGTCGAATGGAATTTATTCTATTGAAAATTATCTTACATCACGCCGTCTAATGTATTGGCAGGTATATCTGCATAAAACAACTGTTGGGTGTGAGAATGTTCTTATCAACACATTACATAGAGCAAAACAATTAGCAAAAGAAGGAGTTGATCTTTTTGCTTCACCTGCTCTTCGTTACTTCCTTTACAATGAGATAACAGCCGAAACTTTCCACAAAGACACCAAGGCATTAGATAATTATATAGCATTGGATGACAACGATATATGGAGTGCGATTAAAGTTTGGCAACAACATGAAGACAAAATACTTTCACTCCTATCTTCAAACATGATCAATCGAAAAATATTCAAAGTAGAAGTGCGGGAAGAAGAACCTACAATAGAGGAAATCAATCAGCTTAAACAACAGATTTCTGAACAGTATGAGATTGGTCTCGCTGATTATGATTACCTCATTGGAGTCAATCGAGTACAGAAAGATATGTACAATCCTTTCGATGACCATATTAGTATTCTGTACAAAGACGGAACATTGAAAGATATAACCGAAGCATCAGAGATTTTGAACATTGAATTACTCTCGAAAAAAATATGTAAATATTACCTATCTTATCAACGTTTCTAATAAAAAATCCCTATCTTTGCACAAATATAAACAATAAAAGGCAATATAAATGGAATTCTCTGCGAAACAAATATCGCAATTTATACAAGGTCGTATTGAAGGTGACGAAAACGTAACCATTAATACCTTCGCCAAGATTGAAGAAGGTAAGAAAGGAGCTATCTCTTTTCTTGCAAATCCTAAATATATACACTATCTCTTCGAAACAGAATCAAGCATCGTTCTTATAGACGAAGATATTCAGTTGGATAAGGAAGTAAAGCCTACTCTTATCCGTGTAAAGAATGCACGAGATTGTGTTGCTAAGTTGTTGCAACTCTATGAAAGTATGAAACCAAAGAAGCAAGGTATAGACTCTTTGGCTTTTGTTTCTTCAAAAGCAACAATTGGTAAGGATGTGTATATTGGTGCATTCGCATATATTGGTGATGGTGTAACCTTGGGGGATGGCTGTCAGATTTATCCTCATGCAACAATCATGGATGGTGTGCAGCTGGGAAATAATTGTATTGTCTATCCAAATGCAAGCATTTATCATGATTGTAAGATTGGCAACAATGTTATTCTCCATTCTGGTTGTGTAATTGGTGCGGATGGCTTTGGCTTTGCACCTAATCCAGAAACTAATAGCTACGATAAAATACCTCAAATCGGTATTGTTACGATAGAAGATGACGTAGAGATTGGTGCCAACACTTGTATTGACCGATCAACTATGGGCAGCACATACGTGCGTAAGGGTGTAAAACTTGACAACCTTGTTCAAATAGCACACAACAACGATATTGGTGAGAATACAGTTATGTCTGCACAGGTAGGTATTGCTGGTTCAACTAAGGTTGGACAATGGTGTATGTTTGGTGGTCAGGTGGGTATTGCTGGTCATATCACTATTGGTGATAAGGTATTCCTGGGTGCACAGTCTGGGGTGCCTGGTAGCTTAAAGAGTAATCAGCAACTCATTGGTACTCCACCAATGGAGCAGCGTCCATACTTTAAGTCACAGGCAATCTTCCAACGTTTGCCAGAGATGTATAAGCAGCTGAATGCACTGCAGAAAGAAATTGAAGAATTGAAAAAGAATAAATAACATACATGGAAACAGTTAAGCAGAAAACTTTAAAGGGGAGTTTTTCCCTCTTCGGAAAGGGACTTCATACAGGATTGAGTCTTACTGTAACATTCAACCCTGCCCCAGAAAATACTGGCTATAAGATACAAAGAATTGATCTTGATGGACAGCCTATTATTGATGCTGTTGCTGAAAACGTTGTTGATACGCAGCGCGGAACTGTATTGGCTAAGGGTGAAGCACGTGTTAGTACTATAGAACATGGTATGTCTGCCCTTTATGCAATGGGTATTGACAACTGTCTTATACAGATTAATGGTCCAGAGTTCCCTATTCTTGATGGTTCTGCGACGATGTATGTTGACAAAATCAACGAGGTAGGTATTGTTGATCAGAATGCTCCAAAGGATTACTATATCATTCGCAAGAAGATTGAGATTAAAGATGAGAATGGTTCTGTTATTACCATTCTTCCAGACGAGCAGTTCTCAATTACCGCTATGTGTAACTTTGACTCTAAGTTTATTAGCAGTCAATTTGCTACATTGGATGATATTAATACCTATGCAACTGAGATTGCACCAGCACGTACATTCGTTTTTGTACGTGACATTATGCCACTCTTGCAGGCTAACTTGATTAAGGGTGGTGACTTGGATAATGCAATTGTTATCTATGAACAGCAGGTTTCACAAGAGAAACTTGACCAGTTGGCTGATCTCTTGAAGGTTTCACATATGGATGCTAATAACATCGGTTATATTCAGCATAAGCCATTACAGTGGGATAACGAGTGTACACGCCATAAGCTCCTTGATATTATCGGTGACATGGCATTGATTGGTAAGCCTATTAAGGGACGTATCATTGCTACTCGCCCAGGTCATACGGTAAACAACAAGTTTGCCCGTTTGATGCGTAAGGAAATACGTAAGCATGAGATACAAGCACCAATGTATGATCCAAACGAAGAACCATTGATGGATAATATCCGTATCCGTGAGCTTTTGCCACACCGCTATCCAATGCAGTTGGTAGATAAGGTTATCGCAATGGGTTCAACAAGTATCATTGGTATAAAGAATGTAACCAGCAACGAACCTTTCTTCCAAGGACACTTCCCACAAGAGCCTGTTATGCCTGGTGTATTGCAGGTTGAGGCTATGGCTCAGTGTGGTGGGCTCTTAGTACTTTCTCAGGTTGAAGAGCCTGAACGTTGGTCAACTTACTTCTTAAAGATTGATGACGTAAAGTTCCGCCAGAAGGTTATTCCTGGTGACACTCTCATGTTCCGTGTTGAACTTCTTGGTCCTGTTCGTCATGGAATCAGTTCAATGAAGG
>CAUVDL010000008.1:0-64760 GCA_963550695.1 uncultured Prevotella sp.
GGGCTGCTTGGTAGGCTTCGAGGACGGTTGGGAAGACCTTTCCGTGTAGGTCGTAATTGTCGGCTGTTTCGGCAATATTCTCTACGGGGAAGGCACGATGTGTACTTGGTTGTGTCCAATAGTAAATGGCATCATCAGGGAGCATAGACATGACAGCATGCAGATCCTTGTCATCCACCATGCCAAAGACAATACGTTTCTGTTTACATGGTTGACGTTTGATTTGCTGGGAGAGGTAGGTCCATCCACCAACGTTGTGACCTGTGTCACAAATAACTAATGGGGTTGCTTGTAGTTTCTGCCATCTACCCATCAGTCCTGTCAGTTCACAAACAGTAGAAAAGCCTTTCACAATGCTATCTGCGTTCTTGATAATGCCTTTATTATATAGCTGCATGGCAGCAGTGAGTACTGTGTTAGCGTTCTTCTCTTGGTAGCTACCGCCTAATTCGCCCACAATATTGCCGAAGAAACGAGTTTGATAAGCGATACCACCATCGGGGTGAGGGTGAGAAGAAAGTATTGCAGGGATGTCTTCTGCAAAGACAATGAGCGCATCCTCTTTCTGTGCTTTTGCCTTGAAAACAATCTGTGTCTCCGGGACAGACTCACCAATAACGACTGGTACACGATGTTTGATAATACCAGCCTTCTCTGCTGCGATTGCTGCAAGTGTATTACCGAGGAATTGGGTGTGGTCGAGTGATATATTGGTGATAATTGATAGGATAGGGGTGATAATGTTTGTGCAATCAAGTCTACCGCCTAAGCCTACTTCAATGATGGCGATGTCTACCTTTTGTTCAGCAAAATGCTTGAAAGCCAGTGCTGTTGTGAGTTCAAAGAAAGAAGGATGTAGCGGTTCAAAGAAGGTACGCTCTTGTTCGACAAAGTCTATAACCTCCTGTTCAGAAATCATTTCTCCATTGACTTTGATACGCTCGCGGAAGTCAACGAGGTGAGGACTGGTATAGAGTCCAACCTTGTATCCTTCAGCTTGGAGGATAGCAGCCAACGTGTGTGAGCACGAACCTTTTCCGTTGGTTCCTGCAATATGAATTGAAAGGAAGTGGGTATGTGGATGACCGAAGTGTTCATCCAAAGCCTTTGTTGTCTCAAGTCCTTCTTTATAAGCAGATGCTCCGACGTGTTCAAAGACGGGAGTGCTGTTGAATAGATATTCTACTGTTTCTTGGTAAGTCATGGGGATGGGTGTTAGGTGATAAGTGTTGGGTGGTGATGAATTGCGATGATGGGTGTTAGATGATGGGTGTTAGGTGGTGATGAATTGCGATGATGGGTGTTGGGTGTTGGGTGGTGATGGAATGTGAGGAAACGATTTAGCCCCATTAGCCAATGAAGGCTAATGGGGCATATAATCATTATTTCAATTTTGTTTGTAAACTCATTACTTATTAAAAACTCGTTTACTTGTCAACTCGTTCGACTTATCAACTCATTTAACTTGTTCACTTGTCAACTCGTCTAACTTGTCTAACTTGCTTAGCAGAAGAGTTTCTTAAAGTTCTCGAAGATAGAACGTTTGGTGCTGTTATCACCACGGAAGTTTTCGCTTTTGCGTAATTCTTCAATCATCTTCTTCTCTTCTTTATTCAACTCCTTTGGAACGTAAATACTGATGTGAACCACTAAATCGCCAGTACCACTGCCATAACCTTGTACGGCTGGGAGACCCTTACCACGTAGACGGAGCGTCTTACCTGGCTGTGTTCCTGGTTCAATCTTAATCTTTACATTACTGCCATCAATGGTTGGGATATCAACCTGACCACCTAAGGCAGCTGTTGGGAAGTCGAGTAAGAGATTATAGATGATGTTTTGTCCGTCACGAACGAAGGTGTCGTTAGGTTCCTCCTCGATATATACTTGGATATTACCAGCCACACCATTGTGTCTACCAGCGTTACCCTTGCCTGGAACATTGACTACCATACCTTCAGCAACACCCGCTGGGATGTTGATTTCAACGACTTCCTCGCCCTTTACAACGCCTTCGCCATGACAGTGAGTACACTTATTCTTAATGATAGTTCCCTCACCATTACATACATGACAAGTCGTTTGGGTCTGCATCATACCAAAGATACTCTGCTGTGTACGGATTTCAACGCCCGAGCCATGACAGTTCTGACAGGTCTCAGTTCCGCTACCCTCCTCAGCACCAGAGCCATGACAGTGTTCGCAAGGTACGTCTTTACGCACCTTAAACTTCTTGGTAACGCCCGTAGCAACCTCTTGTAACGACAGACGAACCTTCAAACGAAGGTCTGTTCCACGATACTTAGGGGCTTGATGACCGCCACCTCCGAAGCCGCCAAATCCTCCTCCACGTCCACCGAACACATCGCCAAACATAGAGAAGATATCGTCCATAGAGAAACCACCAGCTGAACCGAATGGACTACCACCACCAAAGCCACCACCAGGGGCATCGAAACCGAACTGGTCATACTGTTGGCGTTTTTGTGGATCGTGCAGTACATCGTAAGCTTCAGCTGCCTCTTTGAACTTAGCTTCAGCCTCAGGGTCATCCGGATTACGATCTGGATGATACTTGATAGCAAGTTTTCTGTATGCTTTCTTTATCTCGTCTTCAGAGGCATTCTTGCTGACACCCAGCACCTCATAGTAATCTCTTTTTGCCATTCTTCCTTATGAAATTATTGTCCAACAGCAACCTTTGCGTGACGGATAACCTTGTCATTGAGTGTATAGCCTGTCTGTACACAGTCGATAACCTTGCCCTTCTTATCGTCGCCCATACCAGGAACCATAGCGATAGCCTCATGATAATCGACGTTGAAATCGGCATTATCGGTCTCAATCTTGTTAACACCGAGTGTCTCCAAGGTCTTCAAAAACTTCTTATAGATAAGTTCAAAACCTTCTTTAATCGCCTGTGGGTCCTCTGTCTTATCGGCAGTGGCACGCTCAAAGTCGTCAAGGATAGGCAGAATAGCAGCTACAGTCTTCTCACTTCCGTTGAGAATCAGTTCTGACTTCTCCTTCAGTGTACGTTTCTTGTAGTTCTCAAATTCAGCAACCAAACGGATATACTTGTCCTTCCACTGCTCAGCTTCGTTCTGTGCAGCTGCCAATGGGTCAAGTTCTTCCTCTGCTGGAGTCTCCTCTCCATTAGATTCTTCCGCCTGTTTTTCAGCCTCGTTCTGGGTTGTTTCTTCTTTATTCAACTCCAGCTCTTCGCCTTCAATCTTTATATTTTTCTCTTTCTTACTCATAATTTTATTGCACTATTTGTCATGGCATACCCTTGCAAATAGTATGCCATGTTTTGACAATCTTAGTACATTCCTGCTTTTTGCTCCTTAATCTGCTCGTCGTGGATATAATCATCGTAGCTCATCAGCTTGTCGATAGTACCCTTTGGAGTCAACTCAATGATACGATCAGCAACGGTGTTAATAAACTCATGGTCGTGTGAACTAAAGAGGATATTACCCTTAAAGCCAATCAAGTTGTTATTGAAAGCCTGAATACTCTCCAAGTCAAGGTGGTTGGTAGGCGTATCAAGAATCAAACAGTTCGCATTCTGAAGCTGCATACGTGCAATCATACAACGCATCTTCTCACCTCCTGAGAGTACGTTCACCTTCTTCTCAACCTCTTCCTGCTTGAACAACATACGACCTAAGAATCCCTTCATAGCCACTTCGTTGCCTGGTCCGAACTGTGACAACCAGTCAACGAGGTTCAAATCGCAATTGAAGAACTCGGTATTATCCAATGGGAGATAAGCTGTAGTGATAGTTACACCCCAGTTATATGTACCAGCATCTGGCTCACGATTACCATTGATAATCTCGAAGAGCGCAGTCATAGCCTTTGAGTTACGAGAGAGGAAGACAACCTTCTGTCCCTTCTCAATATTGAAGTTCACATTATCGAAGAGAACTGTTCCGTCCTCATCAACAGCCTTCAAGTTCTCAACCTCAAGAATCTGATTACCTGGTTCACGCTCCATAGAGAAGATGATACCTGGATATTTACGGCTTGATGGACGAATCTCCTCTACGTTCAGACGCTCCAACATCTTCTTACGTGATGTTGTCTGCTTACTCTTAGCCACATTGGCAGAGAATCGGCGGATGAATTCCTCCAACTGTTTCTTCTTCTCCTCAGCCTTCATCTTCTGGTTCTGAGCCTGACGTAAAGCCAACTGTGAACTCTCATACCAGAAAGAGTAGTTACCCGCAAAGACCGTTACCTTACCGAAGTCGATATCAATAGTCTGTGTGCTGACAGAGTCAAGGAAGTGACGGTCGTGCGATACAACCAATACAGTCTGATGTTCATCAATCTCACCGAGATAATCCTCTAACCATTCAACGGTCTCAAGGTCGAGGTCGTTGGTAGGCTCATCGAGCAACAAGTTCTCTGGCTTACCAAAAAGAGCCTTAGCCAACATCACACGCACCTTCTCAGTATTTGAGAGCTGTGACATCTGCTTCTCATGCAAATCCTCCTTAACGCCAAGGTTCTGGAGCAGCTGTGCAGCATTGCTTTCAGCCTCCCATCCATTCATCTCAGCAAACTTCAACTCTAAGTCGGCAGCACGATTACCATCCTCTTCTGTCATCTCTGGCTTAGCATAAAGTTCCTCACGCTCTTTCATGTTCTGCCAAAGTGCATCATGTCCCATGAGGACTGTGTCCATTACCTTATACTCATCATATTTGAAGTGGTCCTGTTCCAATACCGACAGACGCTCACCCGGTCCTAATTCTACTGTTCCCTTGTTTGGCTCCAAGTCGCCTGAGATGGCACGAAGCAAGGTTGATTTGCCAGCACCATTGGCACCAATGACACCGTAAATATTACCTGGTGTAAACTTTAAGTTAACGTCCTTGTATAGAACTCTCTTGCCGAATTGGATAGCAAGGTTTGAAAGTGTAATCATCTTTTTCTAATACCTTATTATATAATAATTTGGCTGCAAAGGTACGATTTTAATTTCAAATGACAAAGAAACAAGTAGACAGATGAGTCTGTAGTTCTTTTGATGTAAAACTCTCATTGCTCAAGTGGCTATAAATACTTCTTTGTTTTCTTTGATAGAATCAACTTATATGCTTATGTGTTGATAAAAATGAAAAAGAAAGTGTTGTTTTGAATTAAAATCTTGCGAGATTGGAATTATTTCAGTAATTTTGCAATAGTAAATTAATTACTAATAAGGATGTAATTTAGGGGTAAATTTAATTAAGAACTAACGATAGCCTAATATAATTAAGGTAAAAGAGCAGTGTGATACTGCATTGAGTTCTTCGATTAGGATAACAGAATCAGGAACAAAAACCAATTCTTATGACCCTTGTACTCCCGCTTTTAAAAAGCGAGTGTAAATGTTTTTGCATCCAACAAGTTGAGAACAAACATTATAAGACATATTTAAATAGCACATTCACATTATAAGTTATGAAACAGAATAAGATAAAGATGGGTTACTTGAAGCCCTATACAGAAGTAATTGTTATCAATAACGAAACTTTACTTGCAGAGACTTCATTATTTCCTGGTCAGCATAATCCGGGCCGTCGTAGGGCAGGTCCTTCGGCTAATAATGCAAAACAAGCATTTGAGTGGCTTGAGATTAGTGACGAGACTTCGTCAAGCAATGGACATACTTCATTGTGGGAAGATTAATCAAAAGAGAGTTTTAATAAAATAAGTAATAAGTAAAAAAGACTATATTAATAATGAGAAAACATACTTTTAAGGTGCGACTGCTATCATTAATAACATTGTGTGGCATTGTAATGGCGTTTGCATCTTGCTCTAATGAAGATGTAGCGCAGGGTAATGTAGAGACAAACACTGAAAAGAATAGCAACCTTACTTCGTTTGTGACAGGTGCTGCTACAACCCGTACTTCACTCAACTATGATGATGGTGCTTTCTTCTGGGAGGCAGGTGATTATATCTATGTCAAGGACGATAACGGAACTTGGAACAAGAGTAGTAATGCTCCAACAGAGAAGACTGCCAGCTTTAAGTTCATGGTTCCTGGTAAGTACACAAATAGCAATACTTATAAGGTGTACTACCCAGGTAAGAATGGTCTTAACAACAACGTAACTATCTCCGCTTCACAGACTCAGGCACAGCCTAACAGCACTCTTCATATTGGTGAGACAGGTGATTGTGGTACAG
Source organism: uncultured Prevotella sp. (assembly GCA_963550695.1). GTDB lineage: Bacteria > Bacteroidota > Bacteroidia > Bacteroidales > Bacteroidaceae > Prevotella. The sequence continues at coordinate 6,193 of CAUVDL010000008.1, forward strand.
CAGATGCAAAACGTAACGGAGGTAAGTTTGATTTCCGTCTCGACCATCAGGCTGCTATCCTCGTGTTCCAGCCTTTTACAAACAATGAAGCAGTAAAGAATTGTCAGCTGACAAAGATTGAAGTGACATCTGACAATGATATTACAGGTACTTACACACTTAACACAACAACAGGTGAGTTGACTGGCTCTGCAAGTGGTAAGACTATCACAATGACAACAAAGGGTAGCGGTTCTTATGCAAATGGTTTCTCTTTGAATACCAGCACAGCAGATGTGAAAACCAATGGCGCCTATGTTGTTATCCGTCCAGGTACACACGCCTTGACCGTTCGTTATTGGATTAAGGACTATGTGACAAACGTTGAGGGTGCTATTACTAAGACGTACGATTCGTTCAAATATGAGAAGAACGACTATTATGATATGACAGCCGATATCAACGTAACAGATTACGATGGTAAACAGTATTATCAGTGGGATGCAGAGAATAATTACTGGAATGGTCATGAGTGGGATTCAGCTGAGCCTTGGCAGCCTGTGCTAAATGGTTATGAAGACAAATATAAGCAGGTTAAAGGTAGTTTATATAATAACTCACGAATCTTTGGAGTAAATCGTTATGATGCGATACATAATTCTTGTAAGGATCTTCCTAACGTTAATGAGATGGCAACCTACGTTATGAAAGGTGATCCACATTGGGATGGTGAGAAACTTTGGTCAGCTATGGGGCACCTGCATAAGGGTGGTATGTGGTTTAAGACTAAGGCATCTATTAGTTATACATACTATTTTGATAGTGAGCGTGCCCCTGATGGTACTGATATGCGTGATAGTGAAGGTTCTGTTTCAAATACTCCTACGCAAGGAACACCTGTTCAAAATTTTATTAATCGTTACTTCTTTGTTCCTGCTTTAGGTTATTATTCTTTTGGCGCTTTTATCGGTCTTGGAGCCGAGGGAAGCTATTGGACGTCAAGTGCTCATCCTAATGACAGTAACTGGGCATACTGCTTAACTTTTAGTAATAGTCGTGTTACTTTGGATGCTCCTGGTAGCTCTGACGGTGCTTATACAATGAAATTTGAGTAAACCGCTTTGTAAATCCTCTCTTTAAGAAGCTCCCTTCTTAAAGCTGCAGGTTAAGTAGATATAATCTTGCCAACGCACGTACAGCGTTGAGTTGTCTTCGGACAGCTCTGTGAAGTACGATGCGTTGGCAAGTTTTGTTTTTGCCTACTTTGTTTATTTTCTTTACCTCGTGTTTTTCAATTGATGCTTAATTGGTTTCTAAAAGACGCCCAATAGCATGGTAAAAGATGCTCTTTAAGGCGTCAATCGACGCCCTTTTGAAGGCTTAAAGAGCACCTTTTGAAACACTATTTTGTATTAGTTTGATAATCAATAAGTTATGAAGATACTAAAAATCACTTGTTTTTTAAGATTTCAGCTGAGGTAAGTTGTGTTTTCTGTAAATAAAAAATCATGCCTTGCATATGCCATTTCCTCCTATATTGGTGTGACGGTTTAGATATAAAAAGTGCCAAGCCCCGTGAAGGCTTGGCACTTCTTTATGTCGTATGATACTACTACTATGGTAAGACGATAAGCTCAAGGCTGTCAGATTTGACTTTCACTTTCAGCCAGTCATAAAGTTGTTTTTTATTGTTGTTAGCAAGTGGTTTTGAAGTCTTTACTACTGCGACAATATGATTATTAATCAATGTTGTGTCGGTGAAAGATTCAGAAGCTTTTGAAAGTATAATGCTCTTTGCAGTAGGACAGATAACTTTAAGTTCGTCTTTCATGTCGTTTGCCAGAACAGGATAATGCGTATAAGAAGTTAGTTCCTTCTTTAGTACATCGTTGTTATATGCAAGTTCTTGCCATTCAGGCGTATTCTTATCTCCTACGAGTAACTGACCTTTCTTCTTGTGTTGTAGAAGTAATAAGCTATCAGAGTTTGCTCCTTGAATCACCTTAAGTTTATAGCCATTAAGGTTGTAGGCAACCATTGTTTTTTCAGCCTTTTTTATCGAGTCAGTCGAAATCGGTTTACCAATGGCTACGACATGAAGCGTTTTAGTTTGGAGGTCATATTTGTGCGAGAGAATGTTTGTTCCGTTATAATCAAGTTCCTTTGTTATAAATTGTTCTATATTATTTTCAAAGACACTTTGTTTGATAATGTTCCATGTCATGTAGCTGGCAGGAATGATAGTGATAATGATGATGCTGACGATGTAATAATTTACTCGTCTCATTTGTGCAAGATTGACATACTGCTTCCTATGAATACGCAGAAAGCGTGCGCCTAAGCAGGTTGTAGAAGCGATAAAAACTGTATTGATGAAATAAAGATAAAAGGCACCAAAGAAATAGGATGTATTTTGTACGGCCAGCCCATAACCTGCTGTACAAAGGGGTGGCATTAAGGCTGTGGCAATGGCAACACCCGGCGCCACGTTGTTTTTGCCTCTTGTAGTTAATGCTAAGAACCCTGCAGCACCACCGAAAAGGGCTATCAGTACATCGTAGAACGTAGGTGAGGTACGTGCTAAAATTTCTGACTGTGCTTCTCTAATAGGGGAAATCATAAAGTAAATCATTGCGGTAATAACACTGATAAATGTGCTTACCAAATAATTCTTTAAGGACTGTTTGAAAAGAGTCAAGTCGGCTATGCCAATGGCTAATCCCATACCGACGATTGGTCCCATCAGTGGAGAGATGAGCATAGCACCAATAATTACTGCTGTTGAATTGACATTCAAGCCTAAGGATGCAATAAATATGGCAAAGATAAGTATCCAGAGGTTAGAACCTTGAAAGTTGATACCATCAGTTATCTGTGTAACAACATCTTTTTCATTGCCTTTGTCAGGCAAGATGTTGAAATAACTCTTAATCATTTGCCATAAAGTTTGATTGTTATTTTCCTGCATTTTGTGTTATTTTTTACAAAGATACTTATTTTATTGGAAAGTTTCAAGCAGTTTCTTGATTAACTATTAGGGAGTGTGCTGGCGTTTGTGAGCGTACATTCTTTTCGTTTCACATAAGAACAAGATTGGTAAAGATAAAGCTCCGTTGTAGTACACAGCCGATATGCAATTACGATAGTCCTATATATGAATAGGTGTTCTAATCAACAAAGAACTAAGAGAATAAAAAAAGAGTACCAAAAGAACTTGATACTCTTTTTATTTATGTTAGATTTTAGTGCGCAAATTACTTGCCACCTTCCATCTTCTTCTTCAAGTCAGCGAGAACGCCGAGGTCACCGAGAGATGTACCTGCAGCAACGTTGTTGATAGCAGCTGCATCATTCTTTGGCTTGCTCTGAGCTGCTGGACGCTGGCGACGTGGCTCTTCCTTAACCTCCTCGAATGTACGAGAGTGAGAAAGGATGATACGCTTAGTGTCCTTAACGAACTCGATTACCATGAATGGGAGAACCTCACCAAGCTGTGCCTGTGTGCCGTCCTGCTTAACAAGGTGCTTTGGAGTAGCGAAGCCCTCACCACCCTCGCTGAGAGTGATAACAGCACCCTTGTCCATAGACTCGGTAATCTTACCCTCGTGGATTGAACCAGGAGTATAGATTGCCTCGTACTCATCCCAAGGATTAGACTCGAGCTGCTTGTGGCCGAGGCTCAGGCGACGATTCTCCTTATCGATTTCGAGAACAACAACCTCAATCTCAGAACCCTGTGAGGTGAACTCAGATGGGTGCTTAACCTTCTTAGTCCAAGAGAGGTCGCTGATGTGGATAAGACCGTCAACACCTTCCTCAAGCTCTACGAAGATACCGAAGTTTGTGAAGTTGCGAACCTTTGCTGTGTGCTTAGAGCCTACTGGATACTTAACCTCGATTGCCTCCCATGGGTCTTCCTTGAGCTGCTTGATGCCGAGAGACATCTTACGCTCGTCGCGGTCGAGTGTGAGGATAACTGCCTCAACTTCGTCGCCAACCTTCATGAACTCCTGTGCAGAACGCAAGTGCTGGCTCCAGCTCATCTCTGAAACGTGGATCAAGCCCTCTACACCTGGCTGAATCTCTACGAATGCACCGTAGTCTGCCATAACAACTACCTTACCCTTAACGTGGTCGCCAACCTTGAGGTTAGGATCCAAAGAATCCCAAGGGTGCTGAGTGAGCTGCTTGAGACCGAGAGCGATACGCTTCTTCTCCTCATCGAAGTCGAGGATAACAACGTTAATCTTCTGGTCGAGAGCAACAACCTCGTGTGGATCGCTTACGCGGCCCCAAGAGAGGTCTGTGATATGTACGAGTCCGTCAACACCACCGAGGTCAACGAATACACCGTAAGATGTGATGTTCTTAACGGTACCCTCGAGGATCTGACCCTTCTCAAGGTGAGAGATAATCTCCTTACGCTGTGCCTCGAGCTCAGCCTCGATGAGTGCTTTGTGTGAAACGACTACGTTACGGAACTCCTGGTTGATCTTAACAACCTTGAACTCCATTGTCTTACCAACGAATACGTCGTAGTCGCGTATAGGATGAACGTCGATCTGGCTGCCTGGAAGGAATGCCTCGATACCGAATACGTCAACAATCATACCACCCTTAGTGCGGCTCTTGATGTAACCCTGGATAATCTCGTCGTTCTCCAGTGCCTTGTTGATATTCTCCCAGCTCTTCTGGAGGCGAGCCTTCTTGTGAGAAAGAACGAGCTGACCGCGCTTGTCCTCCTGATTCTCAACATAAACCTCTACCTTGTCACCAGCCTTGAGCTCTGGGTTGTAACGGAATTCAGAAGCAGGGATGATACCATCGCTCTTGTAGCCGATGTTAACAACTACTTCCTTCTTGTCAACTGAAATAACAGTACCTTCAACTACCTGGTGTTCCTGGATCTTGTTAAGAGTTTCGTCATAAGCCTTAGTAAGATCGTTCTTACTTGCCTCAGCGTGTGCGCCGTTCTCGAACTCATCCCAGTTGAAGTCAGCTAAAGGCTGTACATTCTGGACGTCTTTGAAATTTGTCATAAAGTGTTTAAAAAATAATTTAATTAATAAAGTTCGACTTTATATTATCTGTAATATGGGCATAGTTCGCCCAAATCGGTTGCAAAGTTACGAATAATATTCTGTATATTAGTGCTTTTGCTTCTGTTTTTTTGTTTTTTTCTTTCTACTCCCGAAAATATCACTCAGTCTGTTGAAGTCTTTCTTCAAAATCAGACCTATACCCTGCGTTGTCAGTGAGTTACGTGTGAAATATCGGTCGTTGGTTTGATTATAAACATGGAAAGCTACGTTACCGCTTGGGAAGAGGAGATATCGGATATCGAAGTCGCCTATGAAAGACGATCTGTTCTTGGCTACATTATCTCGATAACCAAACTGCCCATTGAAGAGCAGACGATTGTTAAGCATACTTCCTGAGAGCATTCCCTCGTATTCTGCATTGTCGAAACCTTCATTACCTGTAGCAATGTTGGCACCGAAGTTCCAGTTGTTATCTTTCACAACATTAGACAATACGGTGTTGATTTGTTGTGAAATCGTACCAGATAGCAGACTCTGCATGGCAAGGGAAGCACGGCTTGGAGATTCTCCGTCTCGTGTTGGATTGTTATTCTTACTCTGTGGATAAAAGCGTCCGACAGCCAGAAGATAGAGTACTTGCTGGTTAAGCTCCTGCTCAGAGTTGAGGATTGAGCGTATCATCTGTTGTGCATCAGGTGAGAGCGTTGGGAGGTCGAGACCAAAGGATACGGTCGGTGCTCCTGGCGTTCCTTCAATATTCAGCAGGCAGTTTACCTTTGTGTTGTTAGCTGTGAAAGATCTACCCAATCCGAGGTCGCCCAAAGGAACGGAGTTGATGATATAGTTCGCTTTCAGATTCAATGCAGCATTGAATGGGTCGCCACCGAAGGCAATCGTTGAGCCTGGCTGGAAGATAAACTGCTTCTTGATAATGTTTTGGATAGTAAGGTTATACTGTCCGTAGTCTACGTTGTAGTTTCCGAAGAGGTGGAAAGCACCCTTATTATAATAGGTAGCACGAAGGATACCCGAACCATTCAATCGGATATTATCGCCAGTGGCATCATCAAGCAATACTCCAAGCGTTAGATTTGGGTTTGTACGTACGAGGAAGTTGATGTGCAGGTCACTCGGTATGTCGCTGAACTTAAATGTATTTGATGGTTTCTTGTGAGCAGCTTTGGTTGCGAAAGTGAGCGTATCAGAAGCTTCGGGAATCAATACGCCAGTACTGTCTTTTGGTATGTTAATCCAGCGAATGAAGTTGTTTGTACCCATATCGTTGGTTGAAGAAGCATCATAGGTAATGTAGGTGTTTTTTTCAGGTTCCATTTCTATATTCATAGTTGTAGAACCCGGCTCGCCTTTTATATTACATTTACCTGTTCCGAATACCACGCCCCAGAACGAATCCTTACCTTGTTTCTTTGGGAAGTTATAGGTTAAGAGATTTCGTGCAAGAATGTTGATATCGTAAGTGAGATGGGTGAGATTATTATGGTGTAATCCACCTGTAACGATACCTATATGTCCTTGTGGGTCAGTGATGGTATCGTTATCGAAGATAATTTCGTTAGGGATGATGCGTACACGTGCATTGCGCATCTTATAGATAACGCCTGTCGGCTTTACATATGTGCTTCCATGCACCTGCATGTCACCTTCAAGATTGATGGCACTAAGAGGACCGACGACTTTACACCAGCCGTTTCCTTGCACTTGAATCTTATCCATAAAGGATCCACAGAAACTCTTGAGGAAGTATAGATGCGTGTTATGGGCAAAGATAGGGAGGTTAATGTAGCTTTTCTTGATGTCTACATAGCCATTGATGTCTGTACGTGCATCTTCACCAGCATCAGCGTAAGCATTGATGTTGATTTTACCCTCTTTGTCATTATAGTTTGCCTCTGCATGAAGAGTACCCATATCGCCATCTTCGAATTGGAAGTCTTGTACCTCAAGTTTTGCTTGCATCTGTGGATGATGGAAGAACGACTTGATAGAAGCTGTGCCAGAAGCTGTACCTCCAAACTTAACGCTGTGGAAGTTGACGAGGTTAAGAATATATGGAACGTTGATATCCTTGAATCTTACAAGGATAGAATCGCTTTGATTTCCAGATGTCTGACCGTTAGCAATGATATGCTGGTCGTGGTTAGATAGTTCAAAGTGATTAATATTGAGATTGTTCCGATGATAAGATATATCAGAAGGTTGCACTTGTAGTGCAATTGAATCAAAGTTGACCTCTGAGGGATTGAGGTGCAGGTGAGTATCTAAGTCGCCATGTCGACGAGAGAAGGAAGCAATGCTATTGATATTTCCGTATATAGGAGACTGTCCTGGTATACGGAAGGAAATGTTTGAGTGAATCGTGTTATTTGCAATCAGTCCTTGTGCATTGATAAGAACATGAGGTCCTTTTTCTCCCCTTCGCTCGCCAGAGATGCTTGCCAGTAAACCTTGTGGTTCACTCTTGATATTCAGGATAAGATCTTTAATCTGCTGTCCTGAATAGGTCACGTCGGGTGCGTTGATGTGTAAGTCTATTTCGTTTTGACGTTCCCTTATAAGTCCTGCAAGTCTAATAGCATGTGAGGATACAATATCGGTCTTAAACAGACTATTAAGAAGCTTCGTATCATTCAAACGTAAACTGAAAGAGTAGTTAGCTTTCCCATTGTTCATGTTGTAGCTGATAGACGGTTGGAGGAGGCTTGGGATATAATGTCCTAAGATACGTCTTATTCCTTCTGGAAGCTGGCTATAATCGTACTGTCCAGCGAGGTGTAGCTCGCCAAAGTCGGTCTGTGCGTCAAGTGACTTTCCTAAGAGTCCGTTGTTAGCCTTGATGTTCACTTGATTAAGAGAGATGTTTTGGCCTTCTCCAATTATAGCAAGGTTACTGATGTCAAGGTTTCCTATGACGTCATTAAGGCTTGCACCCTGTCCTTTAATCTTAGAAGTAAAGGAGATTGTTCTATTGCCCAACGCCTCCGTTAGTTGAAGTTTGTGTAAGTTGACGGCATCAGCAATGATTGAGATGTCGGTAGACAGTTTTCCTTTGTGTTTCATGAAAGCCATTATGTTGGCAGCTTTCCCGTCAATATTCAGTTTTCCATTAGGGTCGTTTATCGCTGCCTTACCTGTGAAAATGTCGTTTTTATAGATTCCGTCAAGGTGTATATTCTTATAGGTATAACCCTTATAATAGAAGGAGGAAACGTCACCCTTTGCAACGATATAGGATAGGTCGGTATTGCCTTCCACCTTGATATTCGTACTTAACTTACCAAAGTCGTTATTGTCAAGTATTTTCGAAAGGTTTAATTCGGTAGTACTGACTGTCCCTTGAATATTCTTTCCGTGAATAACAGTTGCTAATCGAACGTTACCAGCATCTGTGTTTAGCAGTCCCTTTGCTGTATATTTCCCCATGTTATGGGCGAAGGTACCACGATAGTAGATATTACCAATGTTACTCAAAGGTTTAGGGAGTGGCTTATGTGTAACTTTTGTGATGGATTGAAGGGTGTTTTTGCTAACCTTTAGTGGGCTGAAAGTGAAGTTCCAAATAGGATTCTTTTGGATGTTTCTTATCCATCCTTTCGCCTTAATATGGGTCGAAAGAGTTTGATCTGATACGTTAAGATGTTTTACTAATACCGACTGATTTGTGCCCTCTGCATTAATTGTAGCAGTGTAGCTGTTTGTCAGTGACTTTAATTCGGGTAGGATAGGGGAGAAGTCGGAAGGCTTTACTGTGGCTTTGAAGTCCTTGATGACGTAGCGCAAAGTGTTGAAATCCAACTTTTTATTATTGAACTTGTAAGTTGTAAGTAACTCTTTTAGAGCTATCTTGCTGTTAGTACCATCGAAGATAAAGTCACGCAATGTAGCTTGCTGCTGATTAGCTTTTAATTCAAGAGCCAACTGCTTCACCTCTAAGCCTGATGCTTCTTTGAAAGCCAATGTCCTGAGGTCTGCCCACACACTCGTGTCATCCAACTTGTTAAGAATGATATAAGACGAAATGTTACTTACGTTGATATGGTTCAGATTCAATCTGTTAGGCGTGGCAGGTGCATCTAAACAATCGTATTTAATGCTGCCATGTCGAATCACAAGACTATTAATGGACAAGTGTAAAGGAGTGTGACTTGTAGTGTCCTTAGATGCCAATGAATCCAATACAAACTGAAAGTTAGGCTTGGCATCCTTGCTTGTTTTGTATAGTTCTGCCTGCAAACCAAAAAGCTGTGCAGAGGAGATATTAATCTCACCTGTACGTAGGAGGTGCCAGATGTCGACTCTTGCTCCAACTCGTGATGCCGATAACATCTTCTTGTGACTTTGGTCATAGATGAGAATATCGTCTAATACAAAGCGGTTGATAAAGCCTAAGTCAATGCGCCCTACGCGCACTTCTGTACCCAATTTGTTGCCTGCTACGTCGCCTACTTTTTGGGCAAGGAAACCCTGTACTGCTGGCATGTGCAGCAGTACGATTGTGGTTATGTAAAGACCCGCTATGGTCCATATAACCCATCGTATAATTGTTCTAAGTTTCTTCAATGCGTCTACAAAACTACAAAAAAACCATTTTATACTGAAATTATTATATCTAAATGTGCCAAATCTGCTTAAAATTTGCTACATTTGCAGAAAATAAGCTACGCTCGGTAAATAGAAAGCCACCTTTCTTTGCTCTCGCTTGCATTATTTTTGCAGAAAATAAGCTACGCTCGGCAAATAGAAAGTAACCTTTCTTTGCTCTTGCTTGCATTATTTTTGCAGAAAATAGGCTACGTTCGACAAAGCAAAGGATTGTTTACTTTATGTTTTGTACTGCTTATTCAGGACGGAAAAAATTAGAATGAAATAATATAAAAATCGCTTTATCATTGTTATGGCAAATGTAATTAAGTTACGAAAGGGCTTAGACATTAACCTTACAGGACGCGCGCAGGAACAGATGTTGCCTGTGAAATCATCTACGGAATACGCTTTGGTTCCAGATGATTTCCCAGGATTGACACCTAAGGTGACCGTTCGTGAAGGTGATCATGTCCGAGCTGGCGACCCATTGTTTGTTGACAAAGGGTGCACTGAAGTTAGCTTCGCTTCTCCTGTGAGCGGTACCGTCACAGCTGTTGAGCGCGGAGAAAGACGTAAGGTGTTGCGTGTGAAGATTGCTGCCGATGCGCAGCAGGAGTATGCTGACTTCGGCGTGAAGGACGTGGCGGGCTTGTCTGCTGATGATGTCAAGGCTTCATTGCTGCAGGCGGGATTGTTTGGTTATATCAACCAGCTGCCTTATGCTGTTGCTACACGTCCAGACACAGAACCAAAGGCAATTTTTGTGTCTGCACTTCGTGATAAACCTTTGCAGGGTGACTTCGAGTTTGAGTTGAATGGTCAGGAGAAAGACTTCCAGACTGGTTTGACAGCTCTCGCTAAGATTGCAAAGGTTTATTTGGGTATTGGTGCTAAACAGTCGGCTTCAGCGTTGACGGATGCAAAGAATGTAGAAGTAACTGTTTTCGATGGTCCTTGTCCTGCTGGTAATGTTGGTGTACAAGTAAATCACATCGATCCAGTTAATAAGGGCGAGGTGGTATGGACTGTTGACCCAACAGCCGTTATCTTCTTTGGTCGCTTGTTCAACACAGGTAAGGTAAACCTCACTCGTCGTGTAGCCATTGCTGGTAGTATGGTAAAGCAGACTGGTTATGTAGATGTCCTCGTTGGTACTCCATTGAAGCAGATTCTTGCAGACAACATAGCTGATGGTTGCAACGTTCGCATCCTCAATGGTAATCCTCTCACTGGTGTTGTGGCTAATGACGAGTCAGTGCTTGGTGCACATACATCTGAGGTAACATTGATTCCAGAGGGTGACGATGTAAACGAAATCTTCGGTTGGATGCTTCCTCGTTTCAATGACTTCTCTACTTCTCGCAGCTATTTCACTTGGTTGCAGGGCAAGAAGGCGTACAATCTCGATGCACGTATCAAGGGTGGAGAGCGTCACATGATTATGAGTGGCGAGTACGACAGAGTGTTACCAATGGATATCTATAGCGAGTACCTCATTAAGTCAATTATCTCTGGCAATATTGATAGCCAAGAGCAATTGGGAATCTATGAGGTAAGTCCAGAGGACTTTGCACTTGCTGAGTTCGTAGATAGTTCCAAGTTACCTTTGCAGAAGATTGTGCGTGAGGGCTTGGATATCCTAAGAAAAGAGAATGCATAGGGGACTTATGAGCCCACAATAACTTTAACTATTGTTTCAGAATAAGTTTCTCAGAATTTTATCAAACAATGGTAATGATTCAAGAAGCAGAAACTTTGGACTTTAAGAACCCTATAATAAAAGTATTATGAGTTTAAGAAATTATCTCGATAAGATACGCCCAAACTTTGAAGAGGGCGGAAAGCTTCACGCTTTCAAGAGTGTCTACGATGGTTTCGAGACGTTCCTTTATGTTCCTAACGAGACATCAAAGAGCGGTACTTCTATCCATGACGCTATTGACTCGAAGCGAATTATGAGTTTGGTGGTACTTTCATTGGTACCAGCTATGCTCTTCGGTATGTACAATATCGGCTATCAGAACGCTTTGGCAGCTGGTAAGTTGGCTGATGCTACCTGCTGGGGAATGTTCCTCTATGGTATGCTTGCCCTGTTGCCAAAGATTCTTGTGTCTTACATTGTCGGCTTAGGTATTGAGTTTGCTTGGGCACAGTGGAAGGGTGAGGAGATTCAGGAAGGTTATCTTGTGTCAGGTATTCTGATTCCATTGATTATTCCTGTGACCACACCACTTTGGATTCTTGTGCTTGCAGTAGCCTTTGCTGTTATCTTCACGAAGGAAATCTTCGGTGGAACAGGTATGAATATCTTCAACGTTGCCTTGGCTGCACGTGCCTTCCTCTTCTTCTCTTATCCAAGTAAGATGACGGGTGATAGCATCTGGGTAGCACAGAATTCTATTTTCGGTTTCGGCTATACCTTGCCTGACGGTTTCACAATGGCAACCCCATTGGGTGAGATTGCTCAGGGCACAAGTGTGAATGCATCTGTATGTGATATGGTATTAGGTCTTATCCCAGGTTCTGTGGGTGAGACATCTGTTATCGCTATCGCTATCGGCGCTGTAATCCTTCTTTGGACAAACATCGCCAGCTGGAAGACAATGTTGAGCGTATTCCTCGGTGGTACAGTGATGGGACTTATCTTTCATTCAACTGGTGCAACACCAATTCAGTGGTATGAACACCTCGTCTTAGGTGGTTTCTGCTTCGGTGCAGTATTCATGGCAACCGACCCAGTGACCTCAGCACGTACAGAGACAGGTAAGTGGGTATATGGTTTCTTCATCGGAGCGATGGCTATCATCATCCGTGTGTTGAACCCAGGTTATCCAGAGGGTATGATGCTTGCCATCCTCTTTGGTAATATGTTCGCCCCACTCATCGACTACTGTGTAGTTCAGTCAAACATCAGCAAGCGCGCTAAGCGTGCTAAATAAATAAGGAGGACGAAGAAATGAAAACAAATAGTAATTCTTATACAATTATCTATTCTGCCATCCTCGTGCTGATTGTAGCCTTTTTGCTTGCTTTCGTATTCCAAGCATTGAAGCCAATGCAGGATGCTAATGTACAGCTTGATCAGCAGAAGCAGATTCTCTTTGCACTCAATCAGAGTCGTGATATGAGTAACGAGGAAGCTCTCAAGCTTTGGAAGCAGATTATTGTGGCAGATGACATTATCAATGCAGATGGTAAGGTCGTTGAGGCTGGAAAGCAGGGTGGCGTTGATGCCGGCTTTAAGTTGAATAGTAAGGATGCCAAGGAAGGCAAACTCGCTTTGTTCCGTTGCAAGGTAAACGGTGAAGATAAGTATGTTATCCCTGTTTATGGTAACGGTCTTTGGGGACCTATCAATGGTTTCATCGCTATCAATGGCGATAAGAGAACCGTCTTTGGTGCTTACTTCAACCACGAGAGTGAGACAGCTGGTCTCGGTGCTGAAATCAAAGACAACAAGGCATGGCAGGATTTGTTCAAGGGTAAGCACCTCTTTAGTGGAAACGATACTCAGAAGATAGCACTTGCTGTTGAAAAGAAAGTCGAAGACCCATCTACGCAGGTAGATGCTGTAACGGGTGCAACGCTTACCAGTAATGGTGTAACAGAGATGTTCCATGCAGATAAGGGTGGACTTCAGCCTTACGTTAAATTCCTGAACAGCAAATAATATTCTAATCTTTAGAACAATAAGAATATGGATTTATTCTCAAAACAAAATAGAGAGGTGTTCAGCAATCCGCTGAATCTGGACAACCCTATTATGGTCCAGGTGCTCGGTATCTGTTCTGCCCTTGCCGTAACTTCACAGCTGAAGCCGGCAATAGTTATGGGACTTGCCGTTACCATTATTACGGCATTCTCTAATGTTATTATTTCACTTATTCGTAACACAATCCCTAACCGTATTCGTATTATCGTACAGTTGGTGGTTGTTGCAGCTCTGGTAACGATTGTTAGTCAGATTCTTAAGGCTGTGGCTTACGATGTGAGTGTAGAACTTTCAGTTTATGTTGGACTTATCATTACCAACTGTATTCTTATGGGACGTCTTGAGGCCTTCGCTATGACAAACAAGCCTTGGCCAAGTTTCCTTGATGGTGTCGGTAATGGTTTGGGTTACGCTATGATACTTGTTGTTGTAGGTGCTGTTCGTGAGTTCTTTGGTCGTGGCTCATTGCTCGGTTTTAAGATTCTCCCACAAAGCCTCTATGATGCAGGTTATATGGACAACGGAATGATGTCTATGCCAGCTATGGCACTCATCCTTTTAGGTTGTGTTATTTGGGTTCATCGTGCATATTTCTATAAAGAAGACAAGAAGTAATTATGGAACATCTTATTAGTTTATTCTTCCGGTCCATCTTTGTGGACAATATGATATTTGCGTTCTTCCTTGGTATGTGTTCATATCTTGCTGTATCAAAGAGCGTAAAAACGGCTTTGGGTCTTGGTGTTGCCGTAACATTCGTGTTGCTTGTTACTACACCAATCAACTATCTCTTGCTGACCAAGGTTCTTGGACCAGACTGTCTTTCAGCGGGTGTTGACCTTACTTATCTTAGTTTCATTCTCTTTATCGCTGTCATTGCTGGTATCGTACAGATTGTGGAGATGGCTGTTGAGAAGTTCTCACCTTCACTTTACGGTGCGTTGGGTATCTTCCTTCCGCTGATTGCCGTTAACTGTGCTATCATGGGTGCATCACTCTTTATGCAGCAGCGTATCGGACTTGACCCAGCAAGCACTCAGTATATCGGTAGTGTATGGGATGCTCTCATTTATGGTACAGGCTCTGGTCTTGGCTGGACATTGGCTATCGTGGCAATGGGTGCTATACGTGAGAAGATGGAATATTCTGATGTACCAAAGCCTTTGCAGGGTCTTGGCATCACATTTATTACAGTAGGACTGATGGCAATGGCAATGATGTGCTTCTCAGGTCTTAAAATCTAAGTAAACAATGGGACAATTCATAACAATAAGTATTGTGGTATTCCTTATCACCATCCTTGTGTTGGTGATTCTCCTGCTTGTGTCTAAGAAATATCTCAGCCCAAGCGGAAAGGTAAAGATAACAATTAACGGTGATAAGGAGATGACCGTTGATCAGGGTAGCTCAGTTCTGTCTACGCTGAATGAGAACGGTGTGTTCCTCCCTTCTGCTTGTGGTGGTAAGGGTAGCTGCGGCCAGTGTAAGTTGCAGGTAGTAGAAGGTGGCGGTGAGATTCTCGATTCAGAGCGTCCTCATTTCAGCCGTAAGGATGTTAAAGATCATTGGCGTCTCGGATGTCAGTGTAAGGTGAAGGGTGATATGTCACTCAAGGTTCCTGAGTCTGTTATGGGCGTTAAGGAGTGGGAGTGTACTGTTATCTCTAACAAGAACGTTTCCAGCTTTATTAAGGAGTTTAAGGTTGCCTTGCCTCCAGGTGAGCACATGGACTTCATTCCTGGTTCTTACGCACAGATTTCTATTCCTGCTTACGACTGTATCGACTATGATAAGGACTTCGATAAGAACGATATCGGTGAGGAATACCTTGGTCCTTGGAAGCAGTTTAACCTCCTTTCTTTGAAGGGAAAGAATCCAGAGCCAACTGTTCGTGCTTACTCTATGGCGAACTATCCAGCTGAGGGTGATATCATCACACTGACTGTTCGTATTGCAACACCTCCATTCTTGCCACGTCCACAGGTTGGTTTCCAAAACGTACCAACTGGTATTGGGTCTACTTACATCTTCTCTCTCAAAGAGGGTGATAAGGTGATGATGAGTGGTCCTTATGGCGACTTCCATCCTAACTTCACTTCTGGTAAGGAGATGATTTGGATTGGTGGTGGTGCTGGTATGGCTCCTTTGCGTGCGCAGATTATGCACATGACGAAGACCCTTCACACTCGCGATCGTGAGATGCACTTCTTCTATGGTGCGCGTTCACTCAGTGAGGCATTTTTCCTTGAAGACTTCTGGGAGCTTGAGAAGGAATATCCTAACTTCCATTTCCACCTCTCTCTCGACCGTCAAGACCCTAAGGCTGATGAGGCTGGCGTGAAGTATTACACTGGTTTTGCTGTTAACTGTATTCGTGATGAGTATTTGCAGCAGCACGAGGCACCAGAAGATTGTGAGTATTATCTCTGTGGTCCTCCTATGCTTATCAAGACAGTTACAGATTATCTTGATAGCATCGGTGTTGATCAGGATGCAATCATGTACGATAACTTTGGATAATTCAACATCCTATTCAAATAAAGCGAGGAACCTTATTGGGCTCCTCGCTTTTTTATAGGTAGAAAAGTAAAAAGTTATTTGGAAGGGTAAAAGGGTACAAGAGAGTAACATAATTATTAGAATATATGACATTGCGAAACGAATCAATGATAGCAAAATGTTCCCAAGTATATAAAATATAGAACAACTTTCCCAACGCAATGAAGATATATAACTGATGAGTAAATATAGATTTATATTCGTTGATGGACTATATTGGCAAATCTATATAAAATAGTGAAGTTCTGCTACCTGTTATTAATGATACAAATAGCAGACTTTGACTATATATGCTTATCTCCAAAGTGGTTCGCTTTCCCATCCTTGTGGGAAGCCAAGTGCATTCAAATCTATCTCAGGATACTTCGCTAAAAGCGTCTTTATCTTTTGGAACAAATCATTGTTTGGAGAGATGATATTCAAGAAATATTTGATGATACATATATTATAGTATACACGAAGTGAATCCGTTTGAAGTGTAATCCATGTATGAGTCATCTTTTTAGGGGACATTGGACGGATTGTATTTTGCTTGTTCCACACACGCGAGTGGTGGCAACATGTATTTCTTGTCAAAGTTACAATGGTCAACCAAGATTCGAAAGGTGCTATTTGTAGTCCAAATGATTGGGAGATTTTTTTCTTGATTTTCTTGTCCTTGATGTTGTTGTATATGTTTGTGATGATTCCAAATGGAAGTACCTCTGAAAGAATCCATGCTGGTGGGTATGGGTCTGAATATGTTTTCTTAAAATGGATGATGAAGTCCTCTTTTGATTTGTAAAGCTCCTGATTTATTAAGTTCATTGTTTTATGAAACTTAACCGAGTTGACAAAGTTTGTAGAATCTGTCATCCAGAAAGGATTTCCTGTAATAGAACTGCCTATGTTGACAATTGCACTGCGAACAGCAACTTCTATCTTTTCAAGTTCGTTGAATAGCAAAAGACGTAACTTCTTGTCAAACCGATATAGCATCATTACTTTGCTAAATGTTGCACCTCGTTTGTATAAATGATGTTCTTTTGGTATCTCAAGCAATGGGTGCATATAAGCAGACAGACGATAATAACCGATATGCTCTAAGTAGTGTTCTGCCTTCAAAGCATCGGGAATAGAAAGACCTCTTAATTGTAGTAAAGAAACAAGGTCGTGAGGTGATGTATAGCTTTTGCCGAAAGGTATTGTGCCTGTCATATAATATTAAAAAACGACCCGCACATTTGAGCATCGTTGAGAGGCTTGGCGGGTTCTAGCATCGCAAATGTACAAATATTAGTTGGATAATACAAGCTTTTAGGGAAAAAGATATTAGAAAACAACACAAAAACACAATATTTTCTGAAATATTGTGGTTTAATGACTATTTGGGTTTATCATTTTTTAGTTTCGCTATTAAACTGACAAGACATTATACTCGATGGCAATTTCGTTATTTTAAACTTGTTGTCTTCGATAATTTTTATGATACCCTTTTCTTCAAGAATCAATAAATAATCTTTTAATAGACTCTGAACATTTCTATCGTTTGTAAAGTCTTCTACAGACCAAATGCTACCCAAATTTCTATAGAAAAACTCCAGTTTGTGTAGAAACTCCTTTTGGATTTTATTTTTTTTCATAAATATCAGTGACTAAATTGAATTGTTTTTCCAGTTTCCAAATGAATGAGTCGGTTGACTTTTATTTGGCCATTGGTTATAAATAGTGAACCATCTTCTTCCAATTTTAAACTTTTTATTTCTGGAGAACTTTTACATAAAACTTCTTAATATTCTGCACTCATGTATTTACCATTAAGCAAAAATTCTTACCTTCGTATTTATCAAAACCGAATGTTCTTTTTAGCAAAGCTGAATTTTCTTTCAAGGCAAAGATAATTAATTTTATTTATATATCCCGATAATAGTCGTAAAACTGTAATAAGTCCCTATTGTTTCTATGTATTATTCTTGTTTAGTGTTTAGATTCTGTAAAGAAAATTTGTTAGATGAAAAATCATTGATGCTCTTTTGGCTTCGAAAAGACGCCCTTTTGGCTTGCAAAAGATGCCCTTTTGAGGTCTAACTAACGCCCTTTTGAAGGCTTATTAAGCACCTTTTGAAAAGCATCTCAGTAATACGCTGATATCAAATAACTTACGAATGCATAAAAATCGTAGGTTTTCTTGCTCTTTACCTGACCTTTATCTTCTTATTTTGTAATTATATTTCTAAATGGCAAGCATTAAGTTTTGAAGTGTAACCTCAAAGAGCAAGGTTAAAAAATATCACACAGAGGAATGGAGTATAAGTCGGGATGTACCTCTATTAGTAGAGAATCTCCATTAACTCCGTGACTCTGTGTGAGACTTAAATTAATTCATAATTCATAATTCATAATTCACAATTCATAATTATGATTACCGATATAGCTCAAGGGTTAAACTCAAATCATAAAGTTCAAAGTTCAAAGTTCAAAGTTCAAAGTTCAAAGCTCAAAGTTCAAAGTTCACAGCTCAAAGGTCAGCGTTTATACCTTTGGTGGAGTCTTACGCTCATGTTCGGTGAGGAAGCCACAGCGGTAAGCATAGAGAAGCTCTTTGAGTGCTTCAATCTGTAAACGGAGTTCAGTACCCTTGTCGGTGTCTTCCACGCGTAGGCGCTGTTGGTTCATCTCAACAATCTGAATGGTTGAAACAATGTCTGTTCCTCGCTTAATAGCATCTTCTGTTGATGTGAAAGGCTCGTGCTGTACGAGTTGGAAGCCACGTGAGTGATAGACGAGGGTGTAACCTGCAATACCCGTTTCCTTGTGGTAGGCTTGTGAGAAACCACCATCAATCACCATCAGTTTGCCATTTGCCTTAATTGGGTTCTCACCTTTAACGACGTGGACGGGAACGTGACCGTTGATGATGTGGCGGTTAGGAAGTGGCACATCAAACTCGTCTAAAATCATATCGGCAATCTCCTCATTGTCGCGCATCCCGAAGTAGTAGCCTTTCTCCTCATGATGTGTCTCCTTCTCTGCAATGAAGTAGCGTTCGAAGGTTGCCATTTTTGACTTGTCAAAGAGAGGACTATCAGGGCCACACCAAAGGAAGAGGAAGAAGTCGATAGCATCTTGACGTTCTTCTTCTGTCTGCATTTCGTTATTTGTCTGGAAGGCAGAACGAATCTTCATACCCGTCTGATAGAGTAGTTCCTTACCTTTCAACTTCACGCCCGGCGCTATCTCAACCTCTTTCAGTTTGCCCTCTTTCGTGAGTGGGATAGAAGCATGATAAAGGAGATTGTGGTTGAAGACGTTATACATACAGCCATGACGGAGCAGAGAACGGATATGGCTGCGCAACTTCTCGCTACCAGTAAACGACTGATGCAGGCGGTCGATGAGTGCCTGCTCAGCCTCTGTAAGTTTCTCAGGATTCTTTGGATCGATGGTTGGGAAGTTGCATGAACGCATCTTGTATTCCTTTCCATCAATAAGAATCGTACCCTTCTTGTAGTCAATAGCTTTGAGTAAACGGCGATCGTCCATCTTCCAAAGCGGATGACGGCTAATCATCTGTGACTCAATCTTAAATTGAAGCACGCTGATAGCCTTGTGCATTTGTGCTGTCAGTGCCTTGCTACGTTCATCGAGTGGGTTGTCTTTCGATACCTTAGGCATGAACTCTTCGCATGGGTCATCACCATAAACATCCATTGCAAAGGTAGCCAACTGAATAAGGTTGATACCATATCCATCCTCAATAGTAGCCATGTTGGCGTAGCGCAGGGCTATACGAATTACATTACAGATACAAGCATCGTTACCAGCACAAGCTCCCATCCACAAAATATCATGGTTTCCCCAAGTGATATCCCAGTTGTGATAGTTCTTTAAGGTGTCCATAACGATGTGAGCACCAGGTCCACGATCGTAGACATCACCTAAGATGTGTAGTTGGTCAATGACTAATCGCTGAATTACTTCGCAGATAGCAATGATGAAGTCATCGGCACGTCCAGTAGAAATAATTGTTTTGACAATAGCACTCACATAGTCGGTTTTATCCTTGTCGTCTGCATGTTCGTGTAGCAACTCCTGAATAATATAGGAGAAGTCAGCAGGTAAAGACTTCCGAACCTTTGAACGCGTATATTTGCTGGACACATCACGACATACCTCTATCAATCGGTGTATAGTGATATGATACCAGTCTTTGATATCCTTTTCCTCTTTCTTTACGAGCTCTAACTTCTGTTCTGGATAATAAATCAGGGTACAAAGTTCTTGCTTTTCAATATTTCTTAGTCTTTCACCAAAGAGCTCATTCACCTTTCTCTTAATGTTACCAGAAGCATTTTTAAGTACGTGTTGGAAAGCTTGATACTCACCATGAATGTCAGCAAGGAAGTGTTCTGTACCCTTAGGGAGGTGTGCAATGGCTTCAAGGTTGATTATCTCAGTTGCAGCATCAGCAATATTTGGAAATGACTTTGCTAATAATCGTAAATAGCGTTCATCCTTTTTTAGATCGTATTTCTTCTGTGTCATGCGTTACTTTCTTTGTACAAAATTGTTTCTTTTGATACTCTTTGTATTTCTGTCATCAAGTGGTGGGATGGGCATAAAACCCTCTTTAAGAAGTATTTTCTCGGCAAGGAGCTGTATGATACGACGTGAATAACGATAGAGGCGGAGGTGTCGGAGCACATCTGCGAGTCGGTCCTCGTCGTAGTCATTATACTTTATAACTGTGTATAAATCAGCCAACAACCGTAGGGAGAGCTTCTTCTTTCGTTCTACTTGGCGTGTGTTTGCAATGATGGTTGCTATCTTCTTGATGATAGCATCTTCCTCATTGGAGTAGTTTCCGAGTCGCTGTCGTGTCATGGGCTGATTTCCAATCAACTTCTCTGTGTCAACAGATGCCGTTTCCTTTGGCGAGGAGAGCGGGAATCGCCATATAGTAGCGGTGTCAATCGTAGGTGCATTGAGTTGTAGACGGCTGATACAGTTGTCTACAATCTCTCTTATTCCCTCGTCATCAGCATAGAGGAAGATTCTTCGCCATTGTTCTGGATTCAGACTTCGTAGGTTAAGAAGTTGGTCGCTGGGCAAGAGGTTGTGGGTTGTCTCTTGTGCTAAACCAGCGTGTAACAGACTTGGAATCGCATCTTTCTCCATTGCTGTCATAGCGAATTGATAGCGTGTGTCAAGCACTTTGCGATAAAAAGAAATCGTTTGCTGTGCCATGTCATCGTCGCCCAACGAACTGTTTAGAACGCTATCTTGTACGATATCAATGCGTTTCGTCCATCCTAACTTTAAAATGTCTTGCCTTTCTTGCTCGCTACTCACAAGGAGCGCATCCATTCCTCTCACCATCTTTGCCTGATAGAGTAGGGTCTTCACCTTCTTAGTAGACTTCTGCTCTGTCGTTCTTGCTCTCTCATCAAGTGCCCAATGTGGTGAGAACACTACTGCACACTGCTTCTTAGCAGCCCAATTAGCGTGTGTGGCGGCTTGATATTCCCAGCAGGTATGGATATGGACGATGTCAGGTTGGAAGTCAGCAAGGAGTTTCTTGAAGTCCCCTTGTTGTGTAACCGTCTTGACATCAGCATATTCTTTCTGTGCTGTGGTGAGTCGTAGAAAGTAATCAGAAAGCAGATTGCCTGCCTTTATGTTGTCTATGTAATGGATGATGCGCATTTATAGTTTGTGAGATATGAAGTCATACTTATCTGCACGATGGTATTTAAATTTATAACCAAGGTGCTTCCATGCGATAGCAATTTCGTATGGGATAATCTTCCAAGCTGGAATATCTATATCAAAACATCTCAGTGCTTTCTTTCCAATGACTAAGCGTAGAATGATAGAGATGATAAGCGATAATCCCGCAGCAACAGAAATCGTCCACATACCCAATAGGAGAGAGACTGCAAGTGCAATACACTGCAAGAAGTAGTTGCCGTGTAGTGCCGTTTGGTCGACATACGGGAGGAAACGATGCTGTGGTGTACGTTCCAAATGTTGTCGATTCTCCATATAGAAAAGGTGTGTGCCGAGCCAAACCTTCTCTGTAGGCGCCTCTTCTATGAGTGTTCCTTCAAACGAGTTTTCAAATGCAAGGTTATTACCTTTCGCATATTTGTTTACCATGAAGTCGTATTCTCCACGTATATACTTGAGATTTCCACGGAATCCTTCCTCACTTAAGAAGCGATTTTTACGGAAGGCTAAGGCATTAAACGGACACGCATACGCCTTATTACGCTGATATTCACGCATGAAGTAGCGTGCCAAATAATGTCGTTCGAAGTGTCGATAAGCAGGCGTTTCTTCCTCATAACGAGTGTAGCCTACCACAAGGTCTTTGCCTTCCTTACAGTTTCGGGCAATAGCTTGTAGCCAGTTATCACCCGTTGGATAGCAACATACGTCTGTCATGATGACCCAATCATACTTTGCTGCCTTCACTCCAAGCGTAATAGCAAGCTTCTTCTTGCTCATATAGCGTGATGATTCAGGGATGAAAGTAGTGTATAGATGTGAGTTAGATGCAAAGCGTTTCAATACATCACTTGTCTCATGATCATTTTGAGGAACTACAACAATCACCTGAAAGTCTGTTGGATAGTTCTGATTCAGATAGAGTGGGAGGTTTTTTGCAAGCTCCTGTGCATTATCATGGGGCGTGAGAATAATCGAGATAGGAGGGTAAGTCGGGAGTTGCTTATCATTAGGAGCAGACTTATCGATTATCTCATTCTTCTCTTCTATAGGCTCATCTTCTTTATCTGTCTCGTCACTTTCGTTTGTAGAGGTCGGTAAACCATATTCTGTAACCTTTATTTTTCGAAAGAAAGGATTAAGAAATGAGGTCAGCAATGCCACCAAAAGCAACACTACTGAGATAATAATGGTTGTATAGTCAAAAGTGAACATTTATTTGTTTCGTTATTGATTATAGTTCGTCTGAGGTATAGCCTACAGGCAGTTTTCTGCAATTATATTGTGAAGCCATGATTTCTCCGTATGCTCCAGCCGAACGCATCGCAATCAAGTCGCCTCGATGAACACTATTAAGGTTGATTGCTTTTGCAAAAACATCACTCGATTCGCAAATCGGTCCTACTACATCATAAGCGTATGAAGGTCCATCGCTTGATAGGTTTTCTATCTTATGGCTTGCCTGATAAAGGGCAGGACGAATTAAGTCGGTCATTCCTGCATCGACAATCGCAAACTGTTTTGCTGTTCCTTGCTTCACATAAAGGGTGCGAGTGATGAGACTTCCCATCTGTCCTACTACTGCACGACCCAATTCAAAGTGGAGCTTCTGTCCTTCTCTTAGTTTCAGATAGCGTGCGAAGGTATAGAAATAAGACTTGAAATCAGGGATTGGGTGGTCGTTAGGATTGTTATAATCGATACCCAATCCACCACCAACATTGATATTCTTAATCGTTATATTCTCTTGCTCTAAGCTGTCTTGTATCTCGTTGATACGGCTGCAGAGGTGGCGGAAATCAGTCATTTCGAGCAATTGTGAACCGATGTGGAAGTGCAAACCGATAAAGTGAATGTTCGACATCTTACTTGCTGCGAGGATGGTAGGTAGCATGTCTTGCATGGCAATACCAAACTTATTCTCAGCCAGTCCTGTGGTAATCTTCTCGTGTGTATGTGCCCCCACGTCAGGGTTGATACGGAAACATACGTTTGCCGTCTTACCCTTTTTCGCTGCCAACTCATTGATAACCTCCAACTCAGCCACACTCTCTACGTTGAAACAGAAGATGTTCTGGTCTAATCCAAGATTGATTTCCCAGTCGGCTTTACCCACACCTGCATAGACAATCTTGTCTGCTGGGAAGCCACAGTCTAAACAACGCTGTATCTCTCCACCACTCACACAATCTGCTCCCATACCTGTCTGCTGGATAACATTCAGCACCTTAGCGTTCGCATTGGCTTTAACAGCATAGTGGACGATGAAGTTTTCGTACTTCTTTAACTCTTTATTAATTGCTTGTAAGGTCTCTCTCAAGAGGTCACAATCATAATAATAAAACGGAGTTTCAATCTTCTTAAACTTATCTATAGGGAATTTCTGTACCATGTGTGTTGTCTCCTGACGTAGTGTTTATCTGAGTTGTAAAGAGGACTTATGCCCTCGTATATCCACTTGTCTGCTTTTGTCATGAACAGGTGAGGACGTTTGTGCCTTTAGATAACTACTTGTTGTTAAATTATCAGTTCTTTCTTTAGTTAAAGAGGACGGTTGACAATGACTGTAAGGCACGTTTCTTATCCTCCTCGCGAATCAAGAAGGAAATGTTGTAGTTGCTTCCACCGTAGCTAATCATACGTACTGGGATGTCCTTCATTGCGTCAGTTGCCAATGTCTCAAAGCCAACGTTGCTCCAATCAAGGTCGCCGACAACGCAGACAATACACATCTCTGTGTCAACGGTTACGGTGCCATACTTCTTCAACTCATCAACAATTTCTGCCAAATGGCTATTGTTCTCGATGGTCATTGACACACCTACCTCACTGGTAGTAATCATGTCAATAGAAGTTTGATAGCTCTCGAAGATTTCAAATACCTTACGCAAGAAGCCAGAAGCACCAA
The DNA here is from genome assembly GCA_963550695.1 of uncultured Prevotella sp. Lineage (GTDB taxonomy): Bacteria > Bacteroidota > Bacteroidia > Bacteroidales > Bacteroidaceae > Prevotella. Next base: position 30,704 of record CAUVDL010000008.1, read on the forward strand.
GCATACGACTTGACTTAATCTTGATAGCTGTGATATTGTCTTTGGCTGCAACAGCCTTAATCTTTCTTCTTACCAATGTGTTGTCGATGATTGTACCTTCTGCATCTGGGTCCATCGTGTTTTTTAGACGAACTGGAATACCCGCATACTTAGCTGGTTGAACGCAAGTAGGGTGGAGAATCTTCGCACCGAAGTAAGCTAACTCAGATGCTTCTTCAAAGTTCAGCTGGCGTACTGCCTCAGTCTTCTCCACCACACGTGGGTCGTTGTTGTGCATACCATCGATGTCTGTCCATATCTGAATCTCCTCTGCATTGATAGCAGCACCCACAAGTGAAGCGGTATAGTCAGAACCACCACGCTGCAAGTTGTCCACCTCTCCGTAGGCATTACGGCAGATGAAGCCCTGTGTGATATATATCTGATAGCCCTTGTTCTCGTCCATGATGGCTGTCAGATGCTCTTTGATATACTGTCCGTCTGGCTCCGCATTCTTATCAGTGCGCATGAAGTCGAGTGCAGAAAGTAATGTTGCTTTAATTCCCTGCTCCTGCAGATAGTTTACAACCATGTTGGTTGAGAGAACCTCACCCTGTGCAACGATGCTCTTCTCTTCAAACGAGGTGAACAGATCTTTTGTAAAGGTGCGCAAGTAGTTGAACTCTTCACTCAAGAACTGGCGTGTCTTCTGCTTGTATTCCTCAGTAGAGTAAAGTTCCTCAACGTGGCCAAGATATTTCTGTTCGAGATTGTTGATAAGTTCGTTTGCTCCCTCTGGGTTCTTGCGATAGAGGTAATCAGATATTTCTATCAGGGTATTTGTCGTTCCACTCATTGCAGAGAGCACGATAAATGTAGGTTCTCCTGACTTTGTTATCAAAGAAGCTACACCCTTCATACGTTCTGGTGAACCAACGGATGTACCTCCAAATTTCATTATTTTCATCATCTTCAATCTTTCTAAATGTGGATTTATGCTGAGTTCTGTGCGCTTAATCGTTTTGTTCTGGCTCGTCGATAGTCTCTACGGGAGCCGTCTCTTCTGCTAATTCGCAAACTTCTTTCTTGTCAGTGAGCTGGTGGAGTTCACCCTCATGACAGCGATAAACCTTACCGGGAAACTGGTCAATGAGGCTGATGTTGTGGGTAGACATGATAACGGTTGTACCTGCTTTGCAGGAGTCCTTGAGAATACTAACGATGTTCGCAGCCGTCTCTGGGTCAAGATTACCCGTTGGCTCATCGGCAATAATAATCTTAGGAGTGTTCAGCAAGGCACGTGCAATGGCAATGCGCTGCTGTTCACCACCAGAGAGTTCACTTGGCATCTTATTCTTCTTGTCGGTCATGCTCACCCGTGCCAACACTTCATCAATGCGTCGGTCAATCTTCTGGCTGCCGGTCCAACCCGTTGCCTGCAAGACAAACTTGAGGTTTTTTGCTACAGAACAATCATGCAAGAGTTGGAAGTCTTGGAAGATAATACCCATCTGTTTGCGTAGCGCAGGGATATGACTACGCTTAATGTCAGGCATACTCTCGTCGAGAACGACAGCCTTTTCAGCATCTTCGCTATCAATATCCAATTCGCCATAGAATGTTTTCAATAGCGAACTCTTGCCCGAACCAACACGACCGATGAGATAGATAAACTCTCCTTTTTCTGCCTGAAAGTCAACATCTTTCAGAATTAAGCGTTCATCTTGATATATGTTTACCTTCTTGTAGTCTATTAACATGATTATCTCCGTATGATTTATTATTGTCAATTGATACTTCTGTCCATTGCCTATTGACAAGGATTCATTCTGCAAAGGTACTAAAAAACACTGTAACAGATGCAGGAAATAAGAGGTTTAACGCATTTACACTTTATTATGATTGTACAAGGACAACTTTCACAAACCAATATGGCTGTGAAAGCTGATAGAACCCCTACTGTTAGAGGCTCTAAATCGCTGAATACTTTCTCATCAGACAATTTTAGGTAACGGCGTTACTTGCCTTTGGTTGGTCGACGATATGCGGCTTTCAGCTTATTAGGGAAGTCAACTGACAGGGCTGAATCTTTGAAGTTAATGTAGATGTCTTCGTTATTCTTTGTCTTGATATGCGTCACATTCGTTTTGTCTGAATGTAAGTATAATAGCACATCCTTCCCTTCTGTTGTCTGGAAATGCCCCACATTATTCTCGCCAACTGACGTTCCGTTGGTTCTCATCTCTATGTCTGGCACCGTTGCGCTGCCGTCTACTTGTGTAATACTTGCTATCGGTATTTCCTTAGCGTATGACCCTTCAATAAACAACGTGTCATTTCTAATCGTCGTATTGTTGTCGCTGCCTGTGATTGGAAGGGCTGCAATGAGAGGGATCATACCTAATATTACAATGATAGAGAGCATGAGTACGAGTATGCTCTTCTCCTTCTTCTCTATCTTGTACAGCTGTAACAGCATGTAAACGATAGCTGCGACTTCTGGAATGAGTATGACGACAAGTTGATAATCTTCCCAATGAAAGGCAAGACAAGCGAAACCACCGACAAGGATGAAGCTACCTGCCAATATTAGTGCTATCTTTATTCTTCTCAATCGTTTAAGCCCTTCCTCGCTTTTAAGTTTCGCTTTCGGTATTCTTGACCCAAAATTGATAGAAGAATCTGGCCCGATAGTGCTTCCGAGAACAATCAGCGGTAAGCCCATCAGTAGTATTATAATGGTGTCTATCATATCTCAACTTATATTAATTTTATTTATGCAATATCAATCAACTTAGTTATCAAGGTTTATAATAGAAACTAAGCATCAGTTCTCTACCTCTAATGTCTTGATTGCTAAAGCTACTTGAAAGCTTATTATTAATTCCATAGCTATAGCTTTTATTATTAAAAACATTGTTCCAAGCAAGACTCAGGTCAAAGTGTTTGGCTTTAAATACCAAAGTAAAGTCTTGAAAGAACATATCCTTAAACTCCTTTTGTGCAATCTCGTTATGATAGTATTCCGTCAAAGTTTCCAGACTTAAAACCTTACAAAGAGGTAGCCTAAGGCTTCCCATATGCTTCCAACTATTTAGATTAGACGTCTTTCCGAAAGCAGGCATCTTCATCTGGTGAAAGCCATAAGTAAGTTTATAATTTATATCGACACCCTTTATTAAACCAATATCAAGGTTAGAGGTTATATTTAAGTTCTTTGTGTCGTAAGGCATTCGTTGGCTATTCTGTACCATATAACTATTCATGGTATTATAAAAAGCCGTTACATTTAGCTTCCCTTTTAAGAATCCTATGCCTTGTGAACCTATTAGGGACATATTCCAGCTATTGTACTTCGTGTCTCCTTGTGTCAGTGATTCTACGATATAGTTGCCCACATAATCTTGAGTTGATGTATAAGGAGAGTTTCCAAACGACTTTGTTATGCGTAATCGTATAGAAGTACCTTTCAGAGCATCGCTATAAACAACTCCTATTCCTACACTTTTCTCTTTGTTTAGATTATAGCCTGCCAGACCTTTATTCATATATTGATAATCTTGCAGTACCAAAGTTGGATAAAATTGGGCAGCATTAATCTGCATTGTATTAATGGATGCATTAGCCGAGAAAGTCCATGTTGCTGTGGCTTTCCATTTTATATGGAGGTTAGGGGAGAATAAGAATTTAGACTGACCATTATCTAAACTATACTTATAATGGTTGTACGACATATCGCCAGATAATGTGAAATCAAAGTCCTTCACCGTATATTCAATGCTCGGATTGGTATAGAAACTTGCAAATGTAAAGCTGCTTTTGCCCATCAGCAGTCCAATACTATCTGGAACTCCCACTAAATCAGAAGTGAAGCGGTGTTCTCCTGCATTTACTCCTACTTGTTCTGATAGAATAAATCTACCTATTCTAAGACTTCCCCTTACGTCCGTATTTGTTTCATAGTAATGTTGATTAATAGACTGTGCCAGCGAATCGACATATAGTTGTTGCGGACGTACATCCATTATATTCTTTGATTGCAGAGTGATAAGGTGTTTGCCATACTTCTTCATTATACTGAAATTATCTTTTAATGTATAAATCGGAAGATTACCCATCATCTTATGAGGTTGAGTCCCTTGTTCATTCAGCCATTGTTTGTTCCAAGAGAAGTCACCAGAAAGCTCATTTTTAAGATAATGATTTTTAGCGTTATTCTCGTATTTTATCTTTGCAAAGAGGTCATTACTTTTCTCCAAATACTGTTTTCTGTTTTCTATTGTCTTTATACCGCTATTCGTATAAAAGTCTGAATGGCGCAAAGAGGTAGCCTCATTGCGGTCATTGGTAAATGTAATTTGCACGCTTACCTGAGAATTTTCGTCTATACGCTGTAGTGCATTCAAACTAACTACATGTGAGCGGTTAAATAATGAACGTCCTTTGAGCAATAGAGGCGACGGTGAAGGAAGAGAGAGCATAGCTGACAAAGGACTTTGTAGCTCATTAAAACTAAAAAGATTGTCCGTCTCTCTCCTTATATTCTTACCTATATTATTTGTCTTATAGGTGAGAATTGTCTGAAAAGAAGGCTTCAGACGCATGGCAAATGTTTCAAAATTCCACAATCCTCCATGACTCTTTAGTCCTATGCCACCGCTATAGGTCGTCATCCAGCGTGCCTTAGCCCCTTGTTTCATTCTGATATTGATAGCGTTATCGTCAGAATAAGTAAAATCATCTAATACACGGATAGGTTGATGATGCTTCATTACTTCTACTGTTGCGACATCATCTTGAGGCAATGACTTTGTTGCCAAGCCATATTTTCCTCCCATCAGATCCATACCTTCTATATAGAAGTTGCTGATAGACTTTCCCTCGTATTGTATCTCGCCATTCTCTTTATTCACCTCAAAGCCCGGGACACGTGCAAGAACATCAGCTAATGTTCGGTCTCCTTCTTTCTTATAGGTTGTGAGTAGATATTGAATCGTATCGCCTTTTATCTTAATTGGTTTTGCCTTTACAGTTATCTCCGATAACGTTTTTGTATCTTCCTCTAATGTAATATGCTGTGCAGGCATATCCATTGTAACCTTTAATTCCTGCTTTTTATAACTTATTGCTGAAATAGATAGAATATTACCTTCTTGTGCTGTAATGGTAAACTTCCCCTTAGCATCTGTCTGACAGAAATGTAATGTCTTTTTTGTGGTTGCATCTACAGTCTTGATAATAGCTGCAGACACAGGGTGTCCTCCTACGTCAGTAACGACACCTTCCACTATCCTCTGTGCACTTATTGACTGTACAAGTAGGATAAGTAAACATAAGATAATATATTTCTTCATTAGCAATATCTTATTCTAACTCCATTTTGGGAATCATGGTTGTATTCTTTGGATAGATCGTAGGGTCTGAAGCCTTTTTTAAATAAGAGAGTCGGTCTATATCCTTATACTTTTTCTCCCAGAAATTATAAAACTTGACAGGTGACAACTGTTCTCTTTTAATGTTACTTGCAGTTATCTCTAAATAGCCATCGCAATGTGCAGCTAAGATTAAACCGGGTAGTCCACCTAATTTCCACGGACCGAGCGGTAAAGGAATCTCCTCACAGAACCACACCTTCCAGTCTCGTCCACGGAAATGTGTGGTCGCCATCGTACAATTTAAACCGATTATCTTCCGTGTACTGTCTTCACAAATTACCCATTCTTGTGTGGGTATGTCTTCTACTATCCTATAATGAGAACTCCAAACTTGTGTGTAAGTAGATGTCTTACCTTCTTCAAGATTCCTATAAATATAATCTCCGTGACCAGGACTTTCAACCTTATGGGTAGTCTTATTATTATTGCGAATAGCTTCTGTCTTTTCATTAATTATCGCCAAAGCTGTTTCAGGATTATTTGCTAAAGAGTCAAACCGTAATTTATGATAGCTAAAGTATTCACTTACATTTTTCCCTACTCTAAGTGCAAAATCATCATAATTGTTAAGATACTTTGTGTGATAACTGATTTCGAGTATGCTCGGTTCAATGATATGTGTCTCTTGTCCAAAGCAACTAAGCAGTGACAACATGAATGTGATACAGAAAGAGTATAATTTCATAATCATTAATTTTTGATTAACGTGTTTAGAGATAGTCCTCTGCTCATTAGTCTCTTTTCTTTATAGGACTCGTTGATTAAGATATCGCAAATATATAAAAATATTCAATATCGCGCAACTATTTGGCTCAATAATTTGTAGCGTATTATGTGAGAGGGATAATAGTTGTGTTTATAGCTTTCGTGGATAATGTAAAATAAATTCACAAAGTCCTTTTTTATTGATGCTCTTTTGGCTTCTAAAAGACGCCTAATTGGCTTGCAAAAGATGCCCTTTTGAGGTCTTACTAACGCCCTTTTGAAGTCGAATTAAGCATCTATTGCTTTTGTATTTTGCAAGTATTTGAGTCTCTGTGGGTTACGAAGATAGTGAAAAGAGATGTTTTTAGGACTTTTTTAGAGTGTTTTTAATGAGTAGATGTTAATATTTTTCATTGACTTTTTACGTGAATTAAGGCAGGAAGAAAATCACTTGCTAAATAAAAAAAACAGCTGATAAGATGTGAGAATAATCCTCATGCCTTATCAGCTGAATATATTATAGTGCTTAAATATTTACATTAGACGATACTAATATGTCATCGCTATTATTTCTTCTCCTTGTAGAGGTCCTGACAAGTCTTCCACCCGAAGTGCTTGTAAAGCTCGTTAAGACGTGTCTCACGTGCCTTGAAAGAGTCGAAGTTCTTCTTGTCGTTCTCTGTCCAGCCCGTTTCTGCCATAGCTGCAACACGTGGGAGGAGCTGGAAGAAAGCGAGGTCGCGACCGATAACGTACTCTGTCCAGAGGTTTGCCTGTACACCCTTAACGTGCTTTTTCAACTCTGGTGCAGCATCGTCTGGTACAGGGTTGTAGCCGTAAGTAGTCTCAACAGGGAGGAAACCACCGATGAGCGTCATCGTGTTATCCTTTCTCTGATAGTAATCGAGATAGTAGTAGTTTACAGGAGTCATGATAGCATCCAAGCCACGCTTAGCCGCTTCAATACCACCATTCACACCACGCCAGCTCATGACAGTTGTACCTTTGTCTACATCACCTTCAAGAATCTCGTCCCAACCGATGATGTTACGACCCTTTTCTGCCAAGTGCTTAGCAGCCTGATTCATGAAGTGAGCCTGCAACTGAGCCTCTGCAGAGAAGCCGTTAGAGCCCTTCAAGCCAAGACGTTTGATTTCAGCCTGACAGCGTGGACAGTGTTGCCAACGAGTACGTGGGGCCTCGTCGCCACCAATATGGATGTATTTTGATGGGAAAATTTCTATAATTTCATCGAGAACATTGTTCACAAACTCGTAGGTCTTAGGGTTACCAGCGCAGAGGATGTCTGGGAATACGCCCCATTGCTCAGCCACTTTGTAAGGACCACCAGTACAACCAAGCTCTGGATAAGCTGCTAATGCGCCGAGCATGTGGCCTGGCATATCAATCTCAGGGATAACAGTGATATAACGATCAGCTGCATACTTCACAACTTCGCGCATCTCATCCTTGGTATAGTAACCACCGTATGGAGTCTCATCGAAGAGTCCTGTCATACGACCAATAACTGTTTGCGCACGCTTTGAACCAATCTCTGTGAGCTTTGGATAGCGGTCAATCTGTGCACGCCAGCCCTGATCCTCAGTGAGATGCCAGTGGAAGGTGTTGACATTGTGGAGCGCCAACATATCTATAAACTCCTTAATGAAACTCATCTTGAAATAGTGACGAGCGCAATCGAGCATCGTACCACGATAGCCGAAGCGTGGATAGTCTACGATACGAGCTGCTGGGAAGGTTACGTTCTCAGCCTTCTCCAATGGTAAAGACTTGCGAAGTGTCTGCACACCATAGAAAACACCACGTGGAGTCTTGCCTTCAACGGTAATATTCTTACCCTTTATGGTGATAATATAACCCTCTTCATTCTCAACCTTTGCATTGAGTTTTAAGGTAATTGTACTTCCTTTTTTGTTCAAACCATTGAGTGCAATACCTGTTGCCTCTTGGATATATTGCTTCAAGAAATCACCATTACGGCGCATAGCCTCGTCGTTGCTTGCTACGTTGATAATGGTGTTAGCATCCAAAACGAATGGTGTACCCTTCTCAGCAGTAATGCTTTGTGGGAGAGGAACTACTTGGTAGTTCGCATCTGTGGCATGAAGAGAGAATGTAGCCATCATCAATGCCACTGAAAGTAAGATTTTTTTCATCTTGATTAAACGAATGTTTTGTATTTAGGTTTTTATATTCTGGATTTCAACTATCCATGGACAAAGATACAAAAAATATCTGATTAAATGCTTAATGAGGGCGAAAAGTGTAGAAAAACTACTTATTCTACTAAAACAGAAAGCCTTGTCCGCATGGGGCAAGGCTTTATCTATGTTTTATTAAGCTTACTCTTCAATCTCAGAAAGGCTTCTGACGAAGTTGCTAAAAAAGTTACTTGTTGTCTCAATGGGTGCATAACTGACGTAACGAAGACTGCGACGAACATTGCGACGAAGTACAGAACTGTTGTTTTGTACAAATCCTACGGCGTTTTGTTTGAAGTGCCATTCGTGTGCAGTGTCCTTGGCTAAGTCTGAGATGCTACGTAATGTGAGGCGATAAGCATTAGGATCGCTCTTGCTAACGAAGGGGATTTCGTCTTCTTCAAAGCCAAAGACGGAGATCAGGACGTTGCCTTGTAGCTCTGCCATAGCACGCAGTTGGAGGACATTCAACCAGTTTTCGAGTTTCACGAAGTCTACCTTATTGCCACGTGTTCTCAGGTATTCGCCCATCGTAATGATTCCTCCTAAGTTCATACCACGTGTAAACATTGTCTCAGAGTTATTGACAATCAATTTCAGCATATCAAGTGCTTCTGTCGAAGTATCAATACTATGCAGTTCGTTGTAGATGAGATTCTTTAATCTTCGGTTTAATAATGTATTGCTAAGTCTAACCGTCTTGGGTATTCTTGCAGCCAATGTCTTGCGCTCTTCCTGCTTAGCTTTGATGTCCGCAATGATACTCTCTGGCAGGTTGAGCCCTTCATCCATAGAGTGTCTTGCGATACCATTGGTGAAGACAGGCATCACTTGTTGTGCTTCAACCATCTGTATGAGTCTTCGCCATTTGAAAGGTGACATCGGTTCGAGGTTCGACTGCGTGCCGAATGCGCCCGAACAGAGGATACGAAAGAAGTTACGTTGAATGATATCCATTCCAGAAGATTCGATTGGTTGCATGGTGATGGGTGTTGGGTGTTAGGTGATGGGTGTTGAATATTGGGTGATGATGATATGTTATGAGTAACGGCGGGGGTAATGGAAAAGGATAGAAAGGAAGGCTGTGATGCCCAATAACATTGGATAATACAAGAATGGGACGATGCTCACAGGGTTAATCTTTGCCAAACCGGCTGCCATTAATATCTGTGCACCATAAGGAATCAAGCCCTGCGCACAGCATGAGAAGGTGTCGAGGATGCTGGCTGCCTTACGTTTATCTACGCCATAGCGGTCGCCTATCTGCTTCGAAATTCCTCCCACGGTAAGGATTGCCACCGTATTATTGGCTGTACAGATATCCACCAGACTTACGAGGAAGGCGATTGTTAGCTCTGCTCCGCGCTTGCTGTTGACGTGTCGGGTAATCATCTTAATGAGATAGTCGATACCACCATTCTCACGGATAATCTCTAACATACCACCTGCCATCATCGTGATGATAATCAGTTCGCCCATACCTTTGATACCTGCGCCCATACTTCCAAACCAACCGTAGACATCGTAGCTGCCATCAATGATGCCAATAGCACCCGTGAGGACGATTCCAATGGTCAATACAGCCATGACGTTCATGCCAAAGAGCGCGCAAATCAGTACTGCCATGTAAGGAATAACTCTGTGGATGTCAGCGATAGCGGTCTGTCCTGTCGTGTGTATGTCTCTTCCCAAGAAGATATAGACAAGTAAAATCAAGACTGCTGCGGGAGCAACGATGAAGAAGTTTACCCTAAACTTATCTGCCATCTTGCACTCCTGTGTTCTTGTTGCAACAACGGTTGTGTCGCTAATGAACGAAAGGTTGTCGCCAAAGAACGAACCACCAACGACGATTGCGACAACGAAAGGAAGCGAACTTCCCGTAGAAGTGGCAATACCTGCTGCGATAGGGGTTAGAGCAACAATGGTTCCAACACTCGTTCCGATACTCATAGAGATGAAGCAAGCGGCAAGGAAAAGTCCCGGTAGCAGCATATTATCTGGTAGGACGGAAAGGGTTAGATTGACCGTAGCATCAATACTGCCCATGTCCTTAGCCGAGTTGGCGAATGCTCCTGCAAGTACGAATATCCACATCATCATCATCATGTTGTCTGTGCTGGCTCCCTTGCTGTATATCTCAATTCGTTTTGCGAGCGGATAACCTCCTGATATGGCGATAGCAAAGATACTCGAAGCCATGAAAGCCACGGTAATCGGTACCTTATAGAAGTCACCCGATACGATAGAAGTGACCAGATATAGTACGATGAACACAAGTAGTGGACTCAACGCAAGGAGTCCTTTTTTGTTTTCTGTCATGTGTTGTGTTGGGTGTTGGGTGTTGAGTGTTGGGTGGTGATGAATTGTGATGGAGATGGGGAATGAGTATTGAGTGTTGGGTGTTGGGTGGTGATGATTTCTATTAACCTATGATTCATTCCACCTTCACCTATTGTTCATTCCCTATTCTTACTTATTAAATCTTATTTTGAGCCTCCGCATATTATGTGTTAAGCGTTAGCACATCTTGTGTTGAGTGTCAGTACCATTTTTATCAACGCCTTCTTTTATCCAATTTAATTCTCCTTATTATCTATTTTTGTCCTCCTTATTATCTAATTTTATCCTCCTTTTACATCCTCTCTTTCATCTTCTTTTTAGCAATTTTGCCTCCCTCCCCCTTCGGGGAGGGTCGGGGTGGGGCTTCTTTACCCCCATGACCTATGATAGAAGTCGATATTCTCCCGCATGAGCAAGTCGATAGGCATATAGTTGACTGGCTCTACCTTCTTTTTCAACACGATAGCACGAAAGAGGGAGTCAACACTGAAATAGCCTTGCTGGTAAGCATGCTGTGCGATGAGGAACGATATACTCCCTTCTCGCAGGCAGTCAGCATTTTTATGCACCACGTCATAGCCCATAATCTGAACATTCTTACGATGCGTCTTTAACAAGAACGTACCCACGATATGCGCTTTTGAGTTTAGTGTGATACAGTGGTGTACCTCTGGATGTTCGCTGAAAAACTTTTCTAAGATGTGGTCATAACGCTTCCGCTCCTCATCTAATGGGAGGTTTACCTCTAAAATCTTAATGTTAGGGAAGTTCTCTTCCATATAATGACGGAAGCCCACCTCACGATTCTCTTGCTGACGACTTGCCATCTTTCCGTCCTTCGTCTGCTTCATGAGCATGATGCTTTCCTCCTTTTGAGCAATGAGCATCAGCATTCGAGCAGCAAAACGACCACTCTGGATAGAATCCTGTCCGTAGAATGACAGGGGTTGCAACGATGGCATATAAGAGTCGAGCAGAATGAAAGGAATGTTGCGGTCATGCAATTCGTCGGTAAACTGGCGTGTCACCTCTAATGTTGTAGGGACAAGGATAACGCCATCCGGATTCTTTCTAAGGCACTTCTGGTAGGTTTCAATAAAGGAGTTGGAGTCTAATCGGCTGTAATACATGATTTCTAAGTCGATATAAAAGTCTCTACGTGCCTCTACGGCCTTCATTGCACCAATCTCAATCTCTTCCCAATAAGCCTCACTACTATGCTTTGGAATCAAACAATAAAACGTGTAACTCTTGTTATAAGCCAGTGCACTTGCGTAGACATTTGGCTGATAATTCATCTCCTTTAACACTTTCTCGACGCGTTTCAGAGCCGATTCCGATACATTCGGGCGTTTATGCAATACTCTGTCAACTGTTCCAACGCTTACACCTGCACGTTCAGCAATGTCTTTGATTCTTATCTTTTCTGCCATAAATATGGGAAGTGAATATAATATTTTTGCGCTGCAAATTTACTAATAATTGTTGGAATGTGCGAAAGCACAGCATTAGTTTTTGTGGGATATACCTCTTTTTATTATTAAATTGCTTTTAGAATGACATATAATAGAAAGTTTTTAACTAAATTTGCGTTCTGAAATAATGCTATGTGCAGTTATGTCTATTAAAGGTTATCTTCAAAAACTGTCTTTTCGAACAGGTGTCATCGTACTCCTGATGTGTATTCCTTTTTATATTCTCTCCTTCGTACAAGTGTTCTTCCCTGTGTCAACGGCAACGAAAGGCATACTTTTTACTGTCTTTTTCGGATTGGCAAAGAGCTTTCAATATGGCGGTATTGCTATCCTTGGAAAGGAAGGCTACAAACAGGTGAAGGGTTATTTCAAGCGGAAGAAGCAGGCGAAAGCTGAGGCTTTGAAGGGTGATGGTGATACAAGCCCTCGCTACTGTCCTGATCTTTTCTCTAATCCAGAGATTCTTTCTGGTATTCGGCTCGTCATCTTCGACTTCGATGGAACGCTTGGCGATTCTCAGAAGCTGATTACTGACACGATGCTTGCAACGATAGAGCGACTGAATTTACCGATGAGAAGTCGTGAGGAATGTGCTCGAACGATTGGTTTACCACTAAAAGAATGTTTCTCATCTATCATTCCTATGACAGATGAACAGGCTGAGGAGTGTGCTAAAGTATATAGCGAAATATTCAATGTGAAGAATGTTCCGGGTGTTGTAAAAGCCTTTCCGGGTGTGGTTGAAACGTTGGAAAGACTTTCCTCGCAAGGCATTCTGATGTCTATTGCAAGTAGCCGTAGCCATAGAACGCTTGCCAAACTGATGGACGAATTAGACCTCTCGAAGTATATCACTTATCTGATTGCTGCCGATGATGTTGTCGATAAGAAACCTGCAGCTGAATCAGTGCTCAAGACTTTAAGTCATTTCAACATCGAAGCACACGAGACCCTTGTTGTTGGTGATACCGAATTTGATATTCTCATGGGACGAAATGCAGGCACACACACCTGCGGAGTTACCTACGGTAATGGTAGTAAAGAGAGTTTGGAAGCGGCAGGAGCGGAGTGGATAGTTTGTTAAATAATGTATAATTCTTTGGTGGTTTCGTAATAAACCACTACCTTTGCACTCGCAATTCAGAAATGTGCTACGGTTCATAGATGAATTGTTCTTAATTAATATCGCGGGTTGGAGCAGTTGGTAGCTCGCCAGGCTCATAACCTGGAGGTCGCATGTTCGAGTCCTGCACCCGCAACTTTTCAGCTTAGAAATACTTAGTAATAAGTTTTCTAAGCTTTTTTTTGTGCGCTATAAATAGTTAATCTTAATTCAGCGTTTATCATTATGATTACTAATACAATTTAGAATTATTCAGATGGAGTTCTCATCAGTACGATACGGTTATGTTTACCGATGTTGGAAATAGAAATAATGCAAATCATAAAGTTGAAATCTCAAACCTCAAAGGATAAAAGATTTCAATGTTTAAATTTCAAGTTTCAACGTACAAAAACAATTTGTGTAATTTGAAAAACTCGTAGTTGGTGTCTGAATTTATTTTACATTTTAAGTGACGAAGACGTAAGGAAAGGGATTAAAAACGAGCCTTTTTGTCGCCTCTGTAAGTGTTTTGTTATCAAGTAGTTGTAGGGGTGGTTTCCAAAAGATGCTTAATAAGGATTCGAAAGGGCGTTAGTAAGGGTCTTAAAGGGCATCTTTTGCAAGCCAAAAGGGCGTTAATTGAAAGCCAATTAACGCCCTTTTTATTTTCAGTCTTTGAATTTTATTTACATTATATAGGCTTGTACAGAAGCAAACCCTTATATTTTACAATCCCTTCGATTACCTTGTTATTGTATCTTCTTTTCCTTTGTAGCCATGTCTTCACGTACCTTCGTTACTGTAAAATTACTTATTTGGTTACTATATCTTTAATTACCATGTCTTTTGCTTATTATGTCTACAATTACCATTATAGTAATCATAATTATGAATTATGAATTTTGAATTATGAATTATAGCAGTAATCATAATTATGAATTATGAATTGTGAATTATGAATTATATGAGAAAAGTTTTGTATATTTGCCTTTGATTTATAGAGGAGTAGTAGCAAAGACTACGTAAAAAAGATGATGAGAACAAAGACATACAGCATAATTACGGGATGGGTAGCTTGTCTACTCCTTCTGATGCTTGCTGCTTGTAATGTTCCATATGTACAAGAGGTTGACGATTTGAATGACAAGGCATACGCCTTACACTATCGTAATCTCGACTCAGTGAGAATCTATGCGGATCAAGCTTACAGCCTGGCAGGAAGCTATGACGCTGGAAAGGCGGAGGCATTAAACAATCTTGCCTTTGTAGACTTGATGAAGATGCGCTTTACAGAAGCGTATGCTAAACTCGATTCTGTCCTCAAAATCACAGATAACCAAGTAGAACTCTTAGTAGCTGACATTCAGTTTATGCGTCTTTGTCAGCGTGAGTCGCTCAATAAGGAGTTCTACGACTACTATGAAAAAGCACGGAAACGACTTCATCGTATTGAAGAAGATGAGCAACTACTCTCTCCTCGTCAACGTCGTCGTATGGTTTATGCGCGCTCAGAGTTTGTCATTGTTACTTCAACATATTATTATTACGTAGGTTTGGAGCAACCTTCTATCAAGGCAATCAGTCAGATTAATCCCGATGGAGAGATACAAACCGACATGGCCCAGCTATTGGCTTATTACTATAACATTGGTTCGGGCGGTATAATCAATACAAATTCGCAGAAAGTCATAGAGCAAAAGGAGTTTGAATATCTCATACGTTGTTATATGCTTGCACGCCAGCACAACTTCCCTTATTGGGAGGCAAACTCCTTGCAGGCTATCAGTGAGCTGATTCTGAACGATAAGAGCCGAGCAACATTGATGCACGATAACCTACCGTCGTTCCAATATATCAACCTTGACAATATGCCTGAGAAACTTCTTGCAGGTAACTTAGCACAGCGATCATTGCATATCTTCCAGCGTTATGGAGATGTTTATCAGACGGCAGGTTCTTATCGTACCTTAGCTTCATGCTATTGGCAGATAAAGGATTACCGCTCGGCTATTATTTGTTTGAATAAGGCTTTGCACAATAACCCAGCTATTAAGCAGGCACCCGACCTCGTTGCGTCTATCCGTGAACAGTTGAGTGTGGCTTATTCGGCTATTAATAATAAACAGCAGAGTGATTATAACCGCAACATCTATCTTGATCTTCAGGACGAAACTCGACAAGACAGATACCTTACATCGCGTGCTGAACAATTAGAACGAACCTTAAAACAGCTGAACCTTATTATCATTGCTGTGGCACTCTCTATCTTCTTTGTGCTTGCTTCGCTTGTCCTCTTCCATTATCTTCGTCGAAGAAAAGACACGCAAGGTTCGTTGGATGATCTTCTCCTTCCGCTTGAACAGTGGCGTCAACATCACCAACAGCACATGGAAGAGTTGGCTGAAAAGTATGAAGAAATATCAGAACAACTTGTTATCAACAAGTTACATCTCACGGACAATAAGCGTAAACACCTCGAACAGCGGGCTAAGATATCGCTTGTTAATGGTGTTATCCCACTTATCGATCGTATGTTGCATGAGATTGAGAAACTCAAAAAGGGTGGCGAAAGCGATGCTGTACAGGCGGAACGTTACACCTATATTCGTGAGTTGACCGATAAGATTAACGAACTAAACGCTGTACTCACGGAGTGGATTCAACTTAGACAAGGTAAGCTGTCGCTGCATATTGAGAGTTTCCCTATCCAACAGGTATTCGAAATTGTGAAGAAAGGACGCATGGGCTTCCATATGAAGGGCATAGACCTACGTGTAGAGGACACGAAGGCTGTTGTCAAAGCCGACCGCGTTCTGACGCTTTTCATGGTGAATACTTTGGCTGATAATGCTCGTAAATTTACGGAAAAGGGAGGTAAGGTGACTATTACATCCATTGAGGAGCCAGACTATGTTGAGATATCTGTTGCCGATACGGGTTGCGGACTCACAGAGGAAGAGCAACAACACATCTTCGACCATAAACCAATCTATGACCAGAAAGATAGTGCTTCGCATGGTTTTGGACTGATGAATTGTAATGGTATCATTAATAAATACAAGAAGATAAGCCAGATATTCTCTGTTTGTGAGATGGGTGTAGAGAGTGAGAAGGGCAAGGGAAGTCGTTTCTTCTTCCGTTTACCAAAGGGTATCAGCCGTATCTTGTTGGCATTTGTCCTCGCTACGGCCTCCCTCTTAACGGCTCAGGCACGCCCAACAAGAGCCAGCGACAAGGCTACTGCCCTTGCAAAGAAGGACTATAACACCCTTGCAGGCATCTATGCAGACTCGGCTTACTTCTCAAATATCAATGGTTCTTACAGTAAGACATTGGCTTATGCAGATACATGTCGTTACTATTTGAATCTCCATTACCTCCAACTTCGTCCAAAAGGAAAGGAGTTGATGAAGAGACTTGGAAGTCTTTCTCTTGTCCCTGCAGAGATTAAGTGGTATCATGATAGCCTGCCGATGAACTATGGTATCATTCTCGACATACGTAATGAGAGTGCTGTGGCAGCATTGGCACTGCACGAATGGGAGGTTTATAAATACAATAACTCCGTTTATACCCACCTTTTTAAGGAACGTTATGCCGATAACTCATTGGGCGAGTATTGTCGAATGATGATGAAGTCGGAGACGAATAAGAATGTGGCTGTTGCCCTTCTTGTACTCTTCTTGCTTTCTATCTTCCCTGTTTACTACGTGATGTATTATCGTCATCGTCTCTCCTACCAGTTCTGTTTGGAGCGGGTGAAGCAGATAAACACGATTCTTCTCAGTGATGTAAGCGAAGAAAACAAGCTCAGAGAGGTTGAGAAAGGCGTAAGTGACAGATTTCCAGAGCGATTACTTGCTATTGTCAACCAGATTAAGGAGGCACTAATTGCCTCTGTGGAGGAGAATCAGAAGAGTCAATCAGATATAGAGATGCTCGAAGACGAGGTGCGTTGTGTGGAATACGAGAACGAGCGTTTGTACATTAGTAATAGTATTCTTGACAACTGTCTCTCAACACTCAAGCATGAAACGATGTACTATCCTTCACGTATTCGACAGCTTGTAGACGAGCCTGATGGTGAACTTGAGGCGATTGACGAGTTGGCAATCTACTATAAAGAACTCTATCAGATTCTTAGTCAGCAGGCAATGAGCCAAGTAGAATCCGTGAAACTCGTGTCGCGCCCAGTGGATATCACGACATTGGTGAGTCCATCGAAGCTGACAACAACCTTCGAGTCACCACTCATCAGTGGCGACCCTGTCTTCCTTGCTTATTTATTTGATATACTATATCTTATCAATAACAACCAACCACTGACGGTCACAGCCGAAGAGCATCAGGCAGGTTACGTCACCCTACATGTCATCATGTCGACATTGACACTCTCTGATGACATTTGTCGCGACCTTTTCCAGCCTTCTGCCGACCGTTTGATGTTCTTTATCTGCCGACAGATAGCCCGCGACAATGGTGAATCAACCAATAAGCGTGGCTGTGGTATCTCAGCGAATGCGACACCAAATGGCGTGAGAATAGATGTGGTTTTGGCAAAAGCAAATTAAGAAACATAACAAAACAAAATATAACTATGGAGAATTTTAGAGTCATCATCGTTGAAGACGTACCCTTGGAGTTAAAAGGAACGGAGGGTATCTTCCGAAACGAAATCCCTGAAGCCGAGATTATTGGAACAGCAGAAAGCGAAGTTGCCTACTGGAAACTCATTAAGCAAAACCTGCCAGACCTTGTGCTTCTCGACCTTGGATTGGGTGGTTCAACAACGGTGGGAGTAGAAATCTGCCGCCAAACAAAACAGACTTATCCACATGTGAAGGTGCTTATCTTTACGGGTGAGATATTAAATGAAAAGCTATGGGTCGACGTTCTTGATGCTGGTGCTGATGGTATCTGTTTGAAGAGTGGCGAACTATTAACACGTGGTGACGTGGCAAGTGTCATGTCGGGTAAGCGAATGGTATTTAATCAGCCTATCCTCGAAAAGATTGTAGGCCGATTTAAGTTGAGTGTGAGCGGTCAGCTGATGCATCAGGAAGCAATGGTTAGCTACGAGATTGACGAGTATGATGAGCGTTTCCTTCGCCATCTTGCACTTGGTTATACCAAGGAACAGATTACTAACCTACGTGGTATGCCATTCGGTGTAAAGAGTTTGGAGAAGCGACAGAACGAACTCGTACAGAAGCTCTTCCCTGATGGTAACAATGGAATGAGCGTTAATGCGACGCGTCTTGTAGTACGTGCATTAGAATTACGTATTATCGACATCGATAACCTCCATGCTGATGAGGAATAAGTTAGGTTATATTGTCTTAGTGCTTCTCATAGCCCAGTCAGCACTGATACTCCTCTCATGGCTTCTTACGGCAGCTTTTCCTGAGCTCCCGATGCGATCTGTGTTGAGTAGTGAGGGCATTCGTTGGTTCTTTGGCTCCTTTGTCAGCAACCAACTTTCACCACTGCTCATCTACTTTATTATGGCAGTGATGGCAGCAGGTGCGTGTGTTCGTAGCCGTCTTTACACTGCACTACGTGCAATGCTATCAAATATGAGAAGCAGCCTAACAAACTCCACAAACAATCGTTACAAATTCCATTACCGTGAGAAGGCTGGTCTTCGCGTGGCATTAGTCGAGTTTATCGCCTATGTGATTATCATGATTCTTCTCACAGCTGTTCCTCACGCAATTCTTCTGAGTGTGACAGGACAGCTATTCCCAAGTTCCTTCTCCTCCAGTTTCATTCCCTCATTATCACTGATTATTATCATCATGTCACTAACCTATGGTGTGGCAAGTGGTACCATAGACAGTGTTGCAAAGATGCACAAGATTCTTGTAGGTGGTTTGGAGGTAGGATCAAGACTCGTTCCTACCTACGTTGTCGGCATCCAATTGTATATGTCGATAAAGTATGTATTTATTTTATAGCCTCAACCAATCGGTCATTAGAGCCTAAACTTATTATGGTCTAATGACCGATTTGGGTTAAACATATACTACTATAAGTTTGTTTTCATTTGCTGTCACTTTTAACACTCTGAGAAAACTCATTGTAAATCAATTATATAAGCATTCGTTAAAGGTGACAGGAATGACAGCAAACTTATTTTAGTTCAACTTGTCTATGCAAATTAAGCACACATAAGAGCAGGAAAAACCTTAAATCATTCGTTACACTTAGAGAACGCTGTGCATATATTACAATTGCACCATGATGATTGCCTTAAACTTCTTTATCATTGTTTAGTTACTCAATGACTTATAAAACACGCCCACCATTACAAGGAGTAGCCGTAAACGCAATTACAAAAGTAATGGTTCCAAAGCAAAGAACTGCAGGCTTCTTTCTTACATACTACCTTCTGACTGGCCTTTCCTAAAGTAAAAATACTACTAAAAGAGGAAGAAGTACTATGCGTAAAGAATTACTATATTTCTCAGACTTGCCACCTCTATTTATCCTTGTTTTAATGGAAGATACTCTCAGAGGCAGGTGCTAAGTCAGTTAAGAACCTCAAAGTGAGTCTTAATCCTTGTTTTAATGGAAGATACTCTCAGAGTTACAAAGAGGGTGAAAGCAAAGTTATCTTTGTGTCTTAATCCTTGTTTTAATGGAAGATACTCTCAGAGAATTTTAACCAATTATTAACAAACTAAAAATTTACAGTCTTAATCCTTGTTTTAATGGAAGATACTCTCAGAGACAATATGTTCTTAGACTTATTGCAGCTATTCCTATGTGTCTTAATCCTTGTTTTAATGGAAGATACTCTCAGAGAACTTCTCGGAGTTCTGAAAAATGAACTTGAACTGTCTTAATCCTTGTTTTAATGGAAGATACTCTCAGAGACGAAACGAACGTGTTAAACGTTATTAAGTGTCTTAATCCTTGTTTTAATGGAAGATACTCTCAGAGAACAATTAACTTGTTAAAATTATGGAGAACAAAGTCTTAATCCTTGTTTTAATGGAAGATACTCTCAGAGATTTATCACCATTTTATTTAATAAATTAGGAAGTGAGTCTTAATCCTTGTTTTAATGGAAGATACTCTCAGAGTTGGCATTGAACTTGAAGGTCAGGAACGCAAGCCAGGGTCTTAATCCTTGTTTTAATGGAAGATACTCTCAGAGATGAAACATCAAAAAAAAACTCGGGCAGACGGAAATGGGTCTTAATCCTTGTTTTAATGGAAGATACTCTCAGAGTTTTTTGTTTTATTGAATATTTATAAACAATTAGTCTTAATCCTTGTTTTAATGGAAGATACTCTCAGAGTCAGAGAACTCCAGTATTTGAGGGTACTTACGAAGTCTTAATCCTTGTTTTAATGGAAGATACTCTCAGAGGTATTGGAGGAAGAAAGCAATGAAAAATAATACAAGTCTTAATCCTTGTTTTAATGGAAGATACTCTCAGAGTGCACAAGAAGATGGTACTTACAAAGAAGGTGAGTCTTAATCCTTGTTTTAATGGAAGATACTCTCAGAGATTGGACACAATTACGTTGTTAATCCTGATTCTCCGTCTTAATCCTTGTTTTAATGGAAGATACTCTCAGAGATATGGTTCTTAATCAAGATGCTTTTAGCATCTATGAGTCTTAATCCTTGTTTTAATGGAAGATACTCTCAGAGCACTTATGACAACAATTAGAGAGCATCTTGGAAAAGTCTTAATCCTTGTTTTAATGGAAGATACTCTCAGAGATCTATGTCAATTGCCCGATTGATGGAACTAAAATGTCTTAATCCTTGTTTTAATGGAAGATACTCTCAGAGTAAACAACAAAACTTATGGCAACATTGACACGTGGTCTTAATCCTTGTTTTAATGGAAGATACTCTCAGAGAAAAGTTCGGGTCGAAGATCCAAAACCTATTAAGGGTCTTAATCCTTGTTTTAATGGAAGATACTCTCAGAGGAAGATCCAAAACCTATTAAGGTTGAGAATCAGGGTCTTAATCCTTGTTTTAATGGAAGATACTCTCAGAGAGCAAAACCTAAGAATCCTTGAATTCAGAGGTTTTGATAATAGTAAGACCTATAAAATTGGTTTTTGTTAACAGAAATTAACTGCTTTAAAAGCGAGTGCAAAGGTAGTGATTTTTAAGCAAAAAGTCAAAGATCGCAGAGTTAAATCTTATTAAGCAAAGACAACTTTTTTATAAGTTCTTGTCTTCATAGGCTTTCCAAAAGCGGGAGGTAATATCCTCAAAGCTGCCATCAGGACTGCGGCGATACATTCGCTGATTGGTGCGTGGGGAGTCGAGGGCACCGAGATGGCGGAGGTAAGGTCCCACTTTGATGTAATCGAAATGCTGTTGGTCGATGAGCGGAGAGATTGCTGTGCGCCCAGTGTACCAGCCAACCTTCAGTCCGTAATGACGTTCTTGGACGTATTTCGCAAGCGTATCGACGGCTGCAGGGTCGGCATCGCCCCCCATAAAGCCCACACAAGTAATTGTATCTTTCGCGCCATGAATCAGTGCAGATAGTGTTTCAGCCGTCAATTCATTCCCTCTATCTGTCCATAGAAACTGACTATGGCAACCCGGACAGCGACATGGACATCCTGAAATATTGATGGCAAGGGTCACTTCATCGGGAAACTCCTGAAAGACGATATCTGTATTGATATAACGAAGCATTATTTTTTCTATTTTTTTGCTAAACACATTTATGCTCAAGTGATTATGTTCACTCTCAAAACACTGTGTTACCTCCTTTTTGAAGAACATTCTTCTGCCCTACAAAGATATAAAGAAAGTATTAAACAAAGCAGATTTTATATGGATTTCTTAAAGAAACCGGTTAGTAACTTTACAGTCTTACCCTTCATACGGCACATACTTTCAAGGCATACTATATCACTTCATCGTTTATTTTTATTGAAGCTATTGCACCTCGTAAGAATAAAAAGCAATAGAAATATATGTGAAGAAAGTAATAATAAATTCCTACTTTGTAATAAATAAGTCATTACTCAAAAACCAATAGGTGCTTTATTAGCATTGGAAAGACGCCCAATTGGCTTGCAAGAGATGCTCTTTTGAGGTCTAAGTAACGCCCTTTTGAAGCCTTATTAAGCACCTTTTGCAATACGTTTTTTTAACTCTTTGATTATCTGTAACTTATAGTAGTCTGTTTCTAAACCCTTTTTTAGCTAAAGTAGGGGCTAAAAGAGTGTTTGAAATGTAATAATTTTTCTAAGCTCTTGCTATTCAAAAGCAGAAGAAAAGAGAGTATAAGAAATGCGAAAGTTAGAAAGAATTTCTTATTTCAATATAGTTCTTAAACAGCCATGAGTGTCCCTCAGATAAGAGTTTTACAGCCTCTGCGCAGATATAAAGTCCTACAAAGACCGAAAGGATAAAAATAAAACTGAATCCAAAGAATATCCAGAGATCGCCATCTGTGTATTTCTCTTGAAAACGACGAAGCCAAGAAGACGATTTTGTTACAAACTCGCTGGTACTTTCTGTCGCATTCTTCAAGGTCTCACCAGCCTGCTTAGATACGTGAAGGGCACGCTGAGAAGCCTCCAACAACTTGCTTCTCATCTCAGCAAGTTTCTCTTTTGAGGGTGAACTAATGAGATGAGTTGAGACTGTAGGCAGATTCTTGGCTTTCTTTACCTCAATAGGTGAGGCGTCAGCCAATGGAATAACGGAACGAGCACGTGTGCGGAAAGACTTTGGGGCATCAAACCTACAGTTTAACACATTACCACAATAAGGGCAACGATATTTCATTGTCCCATATTGCTCAGTCTCAGCTACAAAGTCGCGACCGCAGTTATTGCATTTGACAGTATATCTCATGATGGGGACAAAATTATAAAAAAATGTTGAAACGTGAGCAGAAAACTGTGTTAATTCAGAATTTATCATTTAGAATTATTCGAACGGAGTTTTTATCAGAGTGTCATTATTCAGGTCATTCTAACGTTATTCTTCTTAGTATGTTATGTGAGATGATTTGCCTTTGGATTTATGTTAAAGCCTTATGTCGATATTGACTTTTCAAGTTTTTTAAGTATCTTTGCATTAGAATCATTGTGAGTTGCAAAGATTCAGTAGCTTTACACCTCTTTGTTAGAATGGCAAGAAGCGAGGGAGTAAAGTTCGATAATTATAAAAAAACAGGATAAAACAATGAGAAAAATAATTCTTGCGGTATCAATAGCATTACTCTGTGCAGCTTGTGGAAGTGATGGAAGTTCGGTGGATCCAATACAACCAAACCCTTCTACAGAGCAAAATGCAGCAGAGGTAACGACGGAGGATATTGTTAAGTTTTTCAATCTCGATAAGCAACAGAACGTTTATCAAGCATTGGAAACAGTAAAAGCAAGTTTAGGAAATAAAACAGTCAACGGTAAGACGGTGAATGTTACGGCTGTGAACGTGCTGAATAAAGATGAAGAAAAGGGTACGTTTAGGTTGAGAGTAATGGGTAATAGTGGTGGTAAAGCCTTTGCTAAGGACGTAGAATACATGGGCTTTGCGCAGAAACCTAATGATTATGAGATGGTTTCACGTGCTGTTGCCTCTTGGAGGAAGGATGTTAACTATCTGAAAGACTTCGATTTCGATACACTTTATCGTCTGAAAGATAATAGCAAGTTCACTGCAGCGTATTTGCAGAA
The DNA here is from genome assembly GCA_963550695.1 of uncultured Prevotella sp. Taxonomy (GTDB): domain Bacteria; phylum Bacteroidota; class Bacteroidia; order Bacteroidales; family Bacteroidaceae; genus Prevotella. The sequence goes on from CAUVDL010000008.1 coordinate 54,648, forward strand.
GTTTATTGATTTATCTTCTTCGAGTGTAGAAGGCAACAAGCATTACACTTTTACACCAGCTGATTGGGCAAATACTACAGTTAGCGATGTGCGTTATGTTGGCGGAAGCAATTTAGGACGTGTTGCGTTTACGATTATTTATAAGGGTAGAAAGAGTAGTTCGGTTGGTGTTGAGATTAATAAGAACGAGTATTATCGCAACCAAATCAGCGTCAATACGGAGGAAGTTAGCAAGTTATATATGCGTGGTGTGTATGAGCACGCTGATGTTTTCCACACCTCTTTGTTTAAGTTTGATAGTGAGAAGTTCGTACCTTATCTTAAGAGCAAGCGTCGAGACGATGGTACAAACGCTATCACGCTCTCTATCCAACTTGCTGCTAAGGACGGTCACAACACAGAGTTGGCTAACTTTGACGTAGAGCTTACAGGCTTTAAGTCACTTTCTGCATTAGACAATGATTTGACTATTGGTAGCAGTATAGAACTTAGAGATTTCTTTGCAAAGCGTTATAAGACTAAGGCAGATGGCGATTACTCGGCAGCAATTTCAAGGTTAAATACCAAGTTGTGGTTTAATAAGGTTGAAATGTACATAACACGTGATGACGAGAGGATTTACTTAAAGGCAAATGAGGTGCAAAGCGAGTATGGAGGTGGTAATGTTACAGCATGGACGCCTACCAGCAACTTGGCTAAGTATTTCGATATATATCTATTAGAACCACGTATTGAGGTGACAAGTGCTAAGAAGATTGGTAGCTATCTTTATATTACTTATAAGCTTGTTTACGTCAATGACGTTGCTGTAGATGGTAAGGTACGTACATTGCGTGTACATCTTGTAGAGGCATAATACAGCCTATTAGAGTAGCTCAATTTGGGCAATTGGAAAGTTTTTTGTATTTTTGTGCACAGAATGATAGTACATCCCTTCACACCTTATCATGTATAAGGAGGGTAGAGAAAGACTATCTATGCAGTAATGTAGAAATTACATGAGACAATAACTATGGCAAAATTAACAGTAAACAATTACGATGAGCTTGCTGCCCGATTGGGTGAGAAGCTTGGTGAGAGCGAGTGGTTACTCGTTGACCAAGAGAGAATTAACCTCTTTGCTGATGCTACCCTCGATCATCAGTGGATTCATGTTGACCCAGAGCGTGCAGCTGTGGAAAGCCAATTCAAGAGTACTATTGCACATGGCTATCTAACACTCTCATTGCTCCCACACATGTGGCAGGAGATAATGGAGGTGCATAACCTTAAGATGATGGTCAATTATGGTATGGATAAGATGCGCTTTGGTCGTCCAGTCCTCGTGAACTCACGTGTTCGTCTTGTTGCCACACTCAATAGTATTGAGAATCTTCGTGGTGTCTGCAAGGCTGGTATTAAGTTCCAGATTGAGATTGAAGGCGAACGTAAACCAGCACTTGAGGGTATTGCTACCTTCCTTTATTATTTTGAATAAATAAGAGGAAACTCATATAACTATATATAAGCGGGCATAGACTATTTGTATTGTTTATGTCCGCTTATTATTGTTTTATGCTATCAAAACACGGTTTTAGCTATACAATTAATGTTAAAAATAGGCTTAAATTATTAACGATAAATGTAAATTGTTGTACCTTTGCAGAACAAATAGATTTTTTTCAGGTAACAAAACAATATAGATTAAATTTTACTTCAATATTTTGAAGTTATCAAAACACTTAAGGTAGAAAAGTATATGGCATACGACCAGCTAAAATTGCAGAATCAGCTCTGCTTCAGATTGTATACAACGAGCCGCCTTGTCACTCAAACTTATTATCCATTGCTTGAGAATTTAGGTATTACCTATCCTCAATATCTTGTGTTGATGGCTCTTTGGGAAGAGGACAATCAGAAAGTAATGGAACTTGCTCACCGACTTTATCTTGACTCAAATACAATGACTCCACTTGTTCAGCGTATGGCTCAACTTGGTTTGGTTGCCCGTGTCAAGGGTGAAAAGGATGGAAGGGAAACCTACGTATCGCTTACTGAGCGTGGAAAAGAATTGCAGGAGAAGGCAAAGGATATCCCATCTTGCATGGTAGGAAAGTTGTTTGAGAACGAAGAAGAGATAGCTAAGTTTAAGGATATAGCTACTGAACTCGACCAACTTATTGCTCGTCTTTCTGGTCAACGCTCTAAGGAAAAAGAAGAAGCGATGGCTAAGATGCGTGAAGAGCGCTTAGCTTCTAAAAGGAAAAGATAGTAATTGCATATAAGCTTTATCGCATAAAGTAATGAAGGTGTATCAATAATAGGATGACTATTAGGGTACACCTTCATAGCTAATTGCTTTTTAATTCATAATTCATAGTTCATAATTCATAATTCACAATTCATAATTATGATTACCATTGTTAACTGTGTTTATTGTTACAAATAACTTGTCAACTCGTTTACTTGTTTACTCGTTTACTTGTTCACTTGTTCACTCGTTCACTTGTTTACTTGTTCACTTGTTTACTTGTTCACTCGTTCATTTGTCAACTTGCAAACATGACTTTTCCTCTCTTTTCTTGCTCATTCTCCATATTTTTCATAAATTTGTAACGTGTCATAATGTCGTTGCTTAAAAGCGATAAGGACAGATGAGGGACACGGAATAAACAAACAAAGAAGAATGAAGAAAATACTACTATTACTTACAGTGCTTCTCTTTACAATGGGAGCACGTGCGCAAAAAGATATTGTTTCGGTGGCTGATGCAATTAAAATCTTTCAAGCAAAGACGCTACAAGTAGGCAAACAGGTGCTTGAAAAGCAAGGCTATATCTATAAAGGTGTGTCGTCTGATGAGTTTGGAAAGGATTATAATTGGGTGAAGAATATGAACTTAACCAGCGATTTCCTACCAACAGCGATGAGACGTGGTAACTCCAGTATGGTTCTCTTGGCACAAAATGGCAAGACGGTTTACATCTATGTCTTTAATCGTGCAGCCTTCATGGGCTTGCAGGCACAGGTTAAGGCGATGGGTTATGACATGGGTAATGCAGTGAAGGGAGACAAAAGTACGCTGATTTGTACGAAGGACAATCAGCCAACGATTAGTTTTCTGACGCTTCAACAGCCTCTTCCTTATTGTGTACAGATCACGGAGTAAGCGAAAAGGGAAATAAAATAAAAGGATAGAATACGAAGATAATGAAAAAGAAACCAACCTATAAGGTACCCGTATCCATTTGTGCTATAGTGCTTGTAGTGGGTGCGATAGTACTTGCTATTCTCATGGAAACTCGTGAGATGGCACCTCCTCGTAAGTATGAGGTGGATATGTCTGGTGAAGTTATTGGTATTGATAATGGTCCGAAGATACCTGTATTGACAAAGGAAGAGGAGAAGGAAGATGAGGTGAAGGAAAAGAAGAAAACAGAAGCTGTTAAGAAAGAAACTACCGAGTCGGAGGATGCTGTAGATCCAGAGAATCCTGTCATTGTTCCTAATGTCCCAGATGGTCAGACAGAACCTGTTGTAAAGGCTCCTGTGCCTGAGATTAAGAAGCCTACAATCGATCAGATTGAGAATTAACGTGGGTGTTGGGTGTTAAATGTTGGGTGTTGATGGTTTGTAAAATGAGCAGCTATCCTATTTAACATCTCCCATAAAAGATTGAGAATTAACGTGGGTGTTGGGTGTTAAATATTGGGTGTTGATGGTTTGTAAAATGAGCAGCTATCCTATTTAACATCTCCCATAAAAGATTGAGAATTAACGTGGGTGTTGGGTGTTAAATATTGGGTGTTGATGGTTTGTAAAATGAGCAGCTATCCTATTTAACATCTCTCATAAAAGATTGAGAGATACTACTTGATAGTTTTAAAAAAGAGTTGCTGTCACTTTTAACATTTCGTGTAAATGAATGAAATGTAGGCATTTATCAGCTTGGTATGAGTGACAGAAGTGACAGCAAGTTTAAATTCAAATCAGTCATTAGACCACAATGTTTCAAGAATCCTTGTTTTTGTATTGTTTCCTAAGATTCTTGTTTTATTTTCGATATTATGTCAGTCTTTCTGTTTTGGAGTAAATCATTACTTCTTAGAAATAAAGACAATTAATCTGTTCGACAATAAAAGAAAACTTGTTAAGTGCTAATGACTTATTTGTCTTAAAGGGTAAGCCCTGAATCTATTTACCAATTAATCTGGGTTATTCTACCATCTTTGACAGTTGCAGAGATGACATAACTACGCTTAGACTTACCACCTTTACGCTCGATATTCAATGTAGCAGGAATCTTTATACGAACCTCTGCACCAGCATCATTGCTCTTTTTGCTTACCTCAGCAGGTGGACCAAGGTGCCAGTTGAGGGTCTTTACATCAGCCTGATAAAGTTTGTCAGTCATGTAACGACGAATATCCTTTGATGTAGAGCCACCTGCACCGAGGAAGTTTAATGATGGAGCAACAGCACTGGAAATCTTGTCGCTGCTCTTGCTATTAATACCTTGCAAGAGTTGGCGTACCGCAGCAACGGCTTTTGCTCTTTCACCATCTGTAACCTTTGCTTCTACAGGATCTTCTGTTTTCTCTGATGTGAGAAAACCTTTCAGTTTCTCATCAGCTTCCTTGCTATGGGTTCCATTTGGATGTTGTGCCTTATAGCCAAGATATGCACTCTCGTTGTTTTGAGCTACAGCTTGTGTCCAGTCAATCTCGTCTATCTTTGCTTCCAATTCACTGCGATGTTTTGAGTTTGGATATTTAGCAATAAACTGCTGTAACACTTCCTTTGAGTTACTGGCCAATGCTGCAGACAAGTCTTTATCGGCTTGCTGTGCATCTTGAGTAGAATTTGTTAGTTCCTGCAATCGAGCTGATATACTGTTGATATGTGCTTTAGAAGCAGTAGGATTCTCTTGAAGGTAATTTTTAAGTACGGTTGGTTCGTTACTGCTCATTGCTTGTGCGAAAGCCTCTTGCTCATTATTTGCTTTGCTTACGCCCACCCCTTGATTGTAGAGGAAGAGCAATACAGCTGCCGTGATAGCAGCGATGAGTAGTGATACAGCTAATGATAGATGGTTATTCTTGTCGGGAGTCCTTTCTTCTTCGTCCTCTGTTATTGCTTCAGCTTTGGCAATTATCTCCTCGTCTGCATTGTCATCAATGATGAAGTCGGCATTAACTGCTACTTCCTTCATCTCTGGTTCGTTAAAAGAATCCTGTGTTTTATCCTTGTAATTATCCGTTTCCTTCTCAGTTTCTTCTACTGGGGCAATAACATCATTGTCTCCAGTTGCTTCCTTCTTGTCAACTGACACGAGAGCAACAGGTTTTTGCTGCTCACTTTCATTTGCAGCCTCACTTGTGTGATGTTCAGTATTCGTTACGGAAGACGCTGTGTGGTGTTCCGTATGATGACAGTTCGGACATGATGATTCCTCTTTGAGGTATAATTCACCACAATTAGAACATTTAATGATATGTCCGGCAATCTCTACACCGCAGCTTGGGCATACGGGAGCCTTGTCGCTCACTTGATGGCCACATTCAGGGCATTTGATGATCATTTATCTAACGTAAGATTATAGTAGTGTGGATAATTATCTGTTTTCTTCTCTCTTGTTGTTGAAGCTAACGTTTTCGTCGGAATCGCAGCTCACGCATACTGTGGTTACCCATTAGTCGAGACTTATCAACATATCCGTTTACACCATTGATTCGTCCCTTTCCAGTGTACTGCCAGGCAAAGATGTCTCTTCCATCATTCAGTTCCGGTTCACGTCCGTTATATTGGGCAATGAAGAGCTTATAACCGTCAAGCGCACCACTGAGATACCTGTTATAGAAGTTTGTGTAGGTATAAACTAATGGTTTGACACCATACTCCTTTGTCATAAGCACAAGAAACTTCTGTAAACTATCGCGTAAAGCCTCTGTATTCAGTCCGCCAGTAGTCTCAATGTCTACCATTGGGATGAGGTCTTGGTCTTGTGGACGGCACTGCATACGGAAGTTACGTAACTGCTCCTCTTGTGGAACGGCAGGACGATAGAAGTGGTAAGAACCAACATTCATACCATAACGCTGTGCTGCCTCAATGTTATCAAGATAGCGTTGGTCAATGCGTGATCCGCCTTCAGTGGCTTTTAAGTAAACGTAATTGAGCTTATGATTGCTGTTTTCAGCTACTGTTTCCCACCATACATCACCTTGATAATGGCTCATATCAAGTCCATGAACGTGGCTGCAGGTGTCTTCACATTGAATAGTATATTGTGCCTTTAAACCTGCAAAAGAGAATATGCAGGCTATGAGCAATATTATCTTTTTTAACTTCATAGATGCAAAGATAACATTTTAAGTTGAGATAGCCGTCCGAACAATGTATAATTCTGTGGATTTTAGTATTTCTTAATTCATAAATCTTAGATTTATAGCTTCTTGCGTTAGTTAGTTTTCTCGCTTGCTACTATCATAATGATTCCCTTATCAATGTGTGGTTGTAAATTATCTTTTATCACTTCGAAATCAATACATGCTCTTTTGACTTTCAATTAACGCCTAATTGGCTTGCAAAAGATGCCCTTTAAGACCCTTACTAACGCCCTTTTGAAGTCTAATTAAGCACCTTTTCTTGTGTGACTTGATAACTAATTGATTTACTGATGATTGCAGACTTGGTTTTTCTGGGTGTTTTTCGCCTTTTTGTACATGGTTTTAATCGTAATTATGTAATGATTTTTCAAAGCCTTGTTGTCGGTTTTAGCGGTGTTATGAATGAGTCGTTTTCATTGTGAAAGGGTGGGGCGAGATAGCTTGTTGATAGTGTTTAAGATTGCTTTGAAGAATAAAAAAAATAGGTCCTTTCGTTAATTGCGTGTACGTTTGTCACACCGCTTTTAACGAAAGGACCTAAAAGGCTCTCTTTTTGTTAGTTCGTTATACCTCAGCAGCCTTACAATATTGGTCGTAAAGCCACTGCTTTTGCTCGGCAATTGTTAGTTGACTATTATCGAGTTCGAGGGCGTCATCAGCCTTGCGGAGGGGTGATGTCTCACGATGAGAGTCGATATAGTCGCGCTCTTGTACGTTTTTGAGGATGTCGGCAAAGTCTGCTTCCATTCCCTTCGTTTTCAATTCGTCATAGCGACGTTGCGCACGAACCTCGGCAGATGCGGTAACGAAGATTTTAAGTTCGGCATTCGGGAAGACCACCGTACCGATGTCGCGACCGTCCATAACGATACCTTTCTCTGCTCCCATGCGTTGTTGCTGTTCTACAAGTGCCTTACGGACAAAGGCGAGTGTGGCAATAGGGCTAACGTGAGATGATACCTCCATCGTACGGATTTCGTTCTCAACGTTCTCACCATTGAGGTAAGTGTCTGGACGCCCCGTCTCCTTATTGAGTTGGAAGCTGATGTTGATATCCTTCATCTGTGCCTTCAACTCCTCTTCACGAATCGTTCCGTCTGCATTGAAGAGGTTATGACGGAGCGCATAGAGTGTCACGGAGCGATACATTGCACCCGTATCTACATAGATATAGCCAATCTCTTTGGCAAGGTCTTTTGCCATTGTACTCTTTCCGCAAGATGAAAAGCCGTCAATGGCGATGGTTATTTTCTTCATATATTTTGTTAATTCACATTTGCTTAATTAATAATTCATAATTCACATCTACTTAATTCATAATTCATAATTCACATCTACTTAATTCATAATTCATAATTCACAATTTATAATTATGATTACCGTAAATTGCAGTATTTATTGCTATAAGCAGTCTATTCATTCATAAACACCTAACATTCAATACCAAACACCCTCTACACAGCTTGTCAATTCATTATTACCTATCATTCAACACCAAACACCCTACCCACAGCTTGTCAATTCATTATCACCTATCATTTAACACCAAACACCCTACCCACAGCTTGTCAATTCATTATCACCTATCATTTAACACCAAACACCCTACCCACAGCTTGTCAATTCATTATCACCTATCATTCAACACCAAACACCCTACCCACAGCTTGTCAATTCATTATCACCTAACATTCAACACCAAACACCCTACACACATTCTCATTGGTTTGGCGGGCAAATTCGGCTTCATCAACGCCATAGCTAAGGGCGAGGGTACGCATTACTTCTACGATGAAGGTACTTTCGTTGCGCTTACCACGATGAGGCACAGGCGCCATGTAAGGGCTGTCGGTCTCAAGGACGATGCGGTCAAGAGGGACAGCTGCGGGTAAGTCTTCGCGTAGATGACTGCTCTTAAAGGTTGATACACCACCCACACCAAGCACGAAGCGGTCGAAACGGAGGAACTCCTCAGCCTCCTTCTGATTGCCAGTAAAGCAATGGAAGACACCACCTGGCAGCTCCTTCTCATACGGGCGCATGATGTGTAGCATCTCGTTTTGTGCCTTACGGCAGTGAATCATCAACGGAAGGCGTGTCTCAACGCTCCACTTTACAGCCTCTTCAAAGGCCGCAAGTTGCTGTTTTTCATACTCACGTGTCCAATAGAAATCGAGTCCTACCTCACCAATTGCAATTACTGTTTCACCTGGTTTTGCTGTTCCCTCTGCTTTCTGACGAAGCGAGAGTAGGATTCGTTCGTGCATAGCATCCAACACCTCACGCCAATCCTCACGTACCTCCTCTGGCTGCAGTCCAATCATTGGATAGCAGGTGTCGGGAAACTGTCGGCAAACAGCCAACACAGTATCCACTGATTTGAGGTCGATAGCAGGTAGGAAGATCTTTCCTACGCCCGCTTCATGGGCACGGCTGATTACCTCTGGCAGGTCGTCAGCAAAGTCTTCTACATCTAAATGGGCGTGAGTGTCTATTATCATTGGGTGATGGGTGATGGGTGTTGGGTGTTAAATATTGGGTGTTGGGTGTTAAATATTGGGTGTTGGGTGCTGGGTGTTGGTTGTTGGTTGTTGATGAAGTGTTTATTGGGTGTTGGGTGTTAAATATTGGGTGTTAATGAAGTGTTTATTGGGTGTTGGGTGTTGAATATTGGGTGTTGATGAAGTGTTTGTTGGGTGTTGGGTGTTAAATCTTGGGTGTTGATGAAGTGTTTATTGGGTGTTGGGTGCTGAATATTGTGTGTTGATGAAGTGTTTATTGGGTGTTGGGTGCTGAATATAGGATGTTGATGAAGTATTTATTGGGTGTTGCTAATTTGCAACTCTTTTCCCTCTACTCTTTCCCCAGCCTTTCCTATTTGGGCTCCCCTCCCTTCGGAGGGGTCGGGGGAGGCTTTTTCTTTACCACTTCCTATGCAGCATCTTCTGCGCATACGCTAACAGTTCTGCCTTGCGTTCATCAGGTAAGTTTACTGCAGCAATATATTTGTTTGCTTCATCAAAATAGTAGTTGATGCGCTCAATAGCCATCTTGTCAACGCCGATGCTATTATATAACTCAGTGACAGCAGCCACCTTCTCCTCGTGATTGAAGTTCTCACAGCCAATCCACTTCTCCAACTCTTTACGTTGACGAGCGTTCGCCTTGTTGAAAGCATTGATGAGCATGTAGGTCTTCTTATTGCAAATAATATCGCCACCTATTTTCTTTCCGAATACCTTTGGGTCGCCATAGACGTCAAGATAATCGTCTTGCAGCTGAAAAGCAAGACCAATCTGCTCACCAAACTTGTAGAGATTCTCCACATCTTCAGCAGGAGCATCGGCGAGGATAGCACCAATCTTCATCGCACAAGCTAATAGAACACTGGTCTTCAAACGAATCATCTCGATATACTCTTCCTCTTTTACGTCATTACGATTCTCAAACTCCATGTCGTACTGCTGGCCCTCACCAATCTCAAGTGCTGTAACAGTGAAGAGACGAAGCACCTCACTGAGGTGTTTGCTGTCGCACTGTGCCATTCTTTCAAAGGCCAACACGAGCATAGAGTCGCCCGATAAGATAGCCGTATTGGCATCCCAACGCACGTGAACGGTCTGTTGTCCACGGCGAAGTGGCGCATCATCCATCAAGTCATCGTGCAAGAGTGTATAGTTATGATAAGTTTCAAGGGCGCAAGCCGGTGAGAGAATCGCCTCTGGGTCGTCCTTAAAAAGATTGT